>NZ_NXIB02000088.1 GCF_002412335.2 Tychonema bourrellyi FEM_GT703 | reverse complement strand
TGCCAGGATTATGGGATGTTTGGTTTCACCCTTTTTTAATTCGCCAACAGTCTCTTGAAACCGCGTCTACACAAACAATGTCGGCCTCCGCCGACTAAGAAATAAATTCAGGGATAACCAATCCCCACAATTCTTGCTACAATAACAAAAAACCAACCGCCTCACCATCTCACCAATGTTAAATAAAATCTGGCGATTCCTCAAACAATTAATTCAGCGGCTATTCGGCACCAATCCGAAAATTGAACCGACACCACCTCAACCGCGGCCAACTTTGACAGATGCGGAATACGAGGCGAAGTTGATGGAACTTCTCGAAGGGGTGAATCAGGGCTGGGGAAGAGGCGATGTTGCGGAATTCTTAATCGCAAAACAAATTAAAAATGGTGATTTGGCGGCTTGGTTGCGGAGGTTTGGCGATCGATTGTTGGAGGGCGCGCAGGGGAGTACAGCGTCTGCGGATGCGGTGGTATCGCTTCAGGAATTGGCGCGCAGGTTGGAGTTGTTGGGTGGAGTTGCGGGTGGGGAATTGGGAGAGTGCGCGGGGAATGTTGGTAGGGAGATTTTGGTTGAGTTTCCGGTAGTTTCGGGTGAGGGGGGTGAGGGTGTTGATGGAAAGGCTGAGGAATGGAAAAAGCGAGGTAATGAGCAATATAATTTAGGGAATTTTGAAGATGCGATCGCCTCCTACGACAAAGCCTTAGAATTCAAACCAGATTATCACCAAGCCTGGTACTGTCGGGGTTATGCACTGTATAAATTAGGCTTGTTTGAAGATGCGATCGCCTCCTACGACAAAGCCTTAGAATTCAAACCAGATTTACACACAGTCTGGAACAATCGGGGCTATACACTGGATGATTTAGGCAGGCTAGAAGATGCGATCGCCTCCTACGACAAAGCCTTAGAAATCAAACCAGATGATCACGAAGCCTGGAACAATCGGGGCATTGCACTGCGTAATTTAGGCAGGCTTGAAGAGGCGATCGCCTCCTACGACAAAGCCTTAGAATTCAAACCAGATGATGACGCAGCCTGGCTCAATCGGGGCGTTGCACTGTATAGGTTAGGAAGATTTGAAGAAGCGATCGCCTCCTACGACAAAGCCTTAGAAATCAAACCCGATTATCACTCTGCCTGGTTCAATCGGGGCATTGCAGTAAAAAACGCACCTGGATATAACCAGCTAGTTTATGAAATCTTACAGGGACAATTCCCTAATTCTCCACCAGTAACAAGAACTCTCTTAACTCACAACCTGAAACAGCGTGGCTATGAAGGACAAGTATTAACCTTACAAGCAGGATTAGAGTATTGCCACCAAAATACCCACCCCGAAGGATACGGACAACTGCATCAAGCACTAGGAAATGCTCATTACAGCCGAGGAAAACTCAATTCTCCCAACACCTATTGGAATAAAGCCGCCACCAGCTACCAAGAAGCCCTCAAAACTTTAACACCAGATGCTTTCCTAAAACTGCATCTAGAAGTTTTGCAGAAGTTAATCAAAACCTTAGTCAGCTTAAAACAAACTGAGGAAGCGAAGAGATTACAACGATATGCCACCGAGTTATTGCACGGCTTACTGCAACAGCAAAACTATTCCCAACTCACCCAACAGCAACTCACCGACAAATTAGTTAGCTTTGAACAATTAACCGTAAATATATTCATCCAATCCGGGCAGTTTGCCGAAGCCTTAGCCACAGCAGAAACCGATAAAAATGTCTGCCTGTCTTGGCTGCTGGATGCCTTGCCAATTCCCGATTACGAAACTGAAGAGACAGTCACTCACGCCCAAATTCAGCAACTTCTCAATCCCACAACAGCCGCGATATACTGGCATCTCAGCGACGCAGCCCTGACCACATTCATCATTAAATCCGATGGCTTGTTGTCTCCCGAAACCTGTTTGAGCGATTTCCCCGATGAATTTGAAGAATGGGTGAAGGAGTGGAATCAACAATATACCGATTATCAATCTAAGGAGAAAACAAGTCAAGTAAATCATCCTTGGCGTGGGGGAATGGTAAGTCAATTTGCCCGACTCAATGCCATCCTGAAAATTGATGTTATTGAACAGCAATTAGAGGGGATTACTGAGTTGATTTTGATTCCGCACCGGGACTTGCACCGCTTCCCAATTCATGCTTTGTTTAGTCGGGATTTTGTGGTGAGTTATTTGCCTAGCGCCGCCGTTGGGCTTAGTTTGCAACATCGGTTTAGCGGAATCTCTCGTTTATCTCCAAGTCTAGATCCCCCTAAATCCCCCTTAAGAAGGGGGACTTTGAATGAGTCAGTCCCCCCATCCGAAAATACATTGAACACTCTTGTCCCCCCCTTCTTAAGGGGGGCTAGGGGGGATCAAAGCCTTGAAAACCCAGCCGAAATCTTTGACTTACCTCCAAGTTCTGATCCCCCTAAATCCCCCTTAAGAAGGGGGACTTTGAATGAACAGATTCCTCCTTTAACCAGCGAGACATTGAACACTCCTGTCCCCCCCTTAGCAAGGGGGGCTAGGGGGGTTCTTTCCATCCTCAGTATCGAAAATCCGCACAGCACAATTACCGATAAAAACGGCCAACCAAAAAGACTCGCCCCTCTCCCCGCCGCCGAAATCGAATCGGAAATTATTTGCCGAATGTTCGACAATTCCACCCGACTCGAAGAAGACGCAGCCACCCTCGATGAAGTCGAAACATTATTGCAACAACCCCACAATATTTTTCACTTCACAGGCCACGGCAGCTATAATTTTGATACGCCCCTAGAATCAACTTTATACTTAAGCAACACCCACCGATTAACAGTCAGAGAAATTATCAAACATGACCTCAGCAACTACCAATTAATCTGCCTTCCCGCCTGCGAAACCGCCTTGACTGACAAACAAACAATTCTCGCCGAATATGTAGGATTGACTAGCGGTTTTATGCGGGCGGGAGTTGGCTGTGTCGTCAGTACCCTGTGGCCCATAGAATCCGGTGCGAGTACGTTATTAATGATTTATTTTTACCAACGGTGGCGAGAAGCCGGCGATTCTCTACCCGTGGCTTTAGCAAATGCTCAAAAATGGCTGCGAGAAGCCACCCGCGAGGATTTAGCCACCTGGTATCAAGGGGAAATTGACAAGATTTCCGCAAACAGCCCTCAACTTTCTGAAGATGAATTTATGCTAATCGATTCTTTTGAAACCGATCAGCTAACATTGGCTACAATGGAATTGGATCAACCCTATCAGCATCCCTATTACTGGGCTGCCTTTACTATCACAGGATTATGAACGAAACGCAAGACGAGATTTTCCAAGCTTTTATTGTGGCCCTAGTCCAACAAACCGAACAGTTGCCCGCTGATGTCCAATCAGAGTTCAACAAAACTGATGAAACTTGTACTGTCACCGATATTCTAAGACTTACAAAACTGCATCCTCCTTTGCTAGCGGCTTATCAAAACAATCGTGTGTGGTTAAAGAATCATAGCAACGAACGTAGCAAAGGATTAGATGTTTTACCGGATGCTGAATTTGAAATAAACAATACTACTAATATCGAAACAGATAATAGCGCTAGCGACATCAGCGATTTGACAGATTTGCCGAAAATCCTCAATCAAATCGAGGCAAAAGTCCAGCCGCGCGGCTTTAAAGCATTCCTCGGAAAGATTTTGCAAGCTAAGGACTCTGTGCAAGCAAGTCGAGATACAATCTTATTGTCGATCGCAGATGGTTTGATACATGAGTAAGGAGAATTGGCTAATCTACCCGACTGTCGATTTGTTTGTCTACGATTTAGCAGACGGTATCGGGCAAAATGAGGAGAAGATTAGCCAAAATCGCGCACAGTTTTGGCAAAAGATTTATGGCGACAAAATCTCTGCGCCACAATTAGAAAAACTCAAGCAAGCTGAAACAGAAACTGCTGAGTATATTGAGTTACTGGGCGACACAAAATTAGCAGCATTTGAGTCTCCCCTCGATGGCTACGCTTATCCCGTGAAAATCGGCGATACCTATGCGGCACAATTTGATTTGTCTGGCAAAATAGAATCCGACAAGCAAAAGACTTTTGAACCGAAAGAAATTGACTGTTTGGAATGGCTGAAACAACAGGTGATTTCCCGTGTCAATCCACCTGCGACAATCGGTCAAAGTTTGCTGGTTTGGGGACAATTGACTGCTAATGACCAAGATGTTTTAGAAACAGCCAAAAATTGCTATAGCAAATTGAATCTATTCCCGAATGCTAAATGGGATAGAGACTTGAAATCCACAAATAAATTTTTAAATGCTGATTTTTATGAATTGTGGCTACCACCGGGAGACAGAGGTAATATCAGCCAAAATTATCATGTCTTAATTTGCTTATTTTCTTACAATGGCGGTCAATCAATTGCTGATATTAGCAAGACTGTCGCCAAACTTTATGTGCATTTAATGCGATTGTTTGCCTTCCGCAATAAGGTGATTTGGGCTTATACTCAAAGCCGCCAACTTAAGGCTGATTTGAAAGATGCTGCGCGGACGATTCAACAAATTGTTACCCAACTCCCGAATCAGGTGAATGCGCCGAAAGTTGACTTGAAGGAATTGCAGCAAAGTCTGGTCAATTCCTTGACAATCTTCTCGGTTTATGCTAATTATATCAGCAGATTGGAAGAGCAAGAAAATACAATCAAAACTAATCTGAAAAATTATAAGAGACGGCTGGAAACTATCGGTAAGGAAATGGAAAATGATGCCGAAGCTTTCAAGTTTCTGGCAAGTTTCAGCGATTTTGCTAAGGAGAAGTATGTTTGGCAAGTGGCAGCGGATAATCGGAGTTTGACTGCGGGTTTGAGATTGTTGGAAAATGCGATTCAGACGATTGAGGGGATTATTGAGATTGAGAGGGCTAAGAGCGATCGCACTTTGAATGTTACGATCGGCGCTGTAGGTGTGGGAATTGGCACCAGTGGGGTTTACGCGAGTGTTTATGCTAGTCAAATTAGGAGTCCCGCCAGCCCCACAAATCCGATAGATGTGAATGTGGTTTTTGGGTGGAGTATGGGTTTGGGAATTTTTGCAGGTGCGTTGAGTGCGATGTTCCTGATAATAATTGGCAAAAAATGGCGCTAAAATAAATTAGCGGCGATTTTGGATGAATTGGCGATTGAAATCAGGGCAACCACGGGGAGATTGCCCCTACGGAAGATTAAATTTTTACGGTTTCCAATGCTATGGTTTTCGGACAAATATCATCATCATACCAACCAGTCAATGCCACGGCCAAAGCATCCGCCGCATCATCCGGTTTCGGAATATAACCCAACTCCAACTCCCGCGCTACGGCTTCTTGCACTTCCGATTTGTCAGCATTCCCGCGCCCAGTTAAGGCTTTTTTAATTTGCGCTGGGGTAAACTCGAATAGCGGCACTCCACACTGCGCTAACACTAATGTCAAAACTCCTCGCGCTTGTGCTATAAGTATGGTGTTTCCCATTTTGTAAAAGAACAGTTTTTCGGCAATTGCCAAATCTGGTTTTATCTGTTCAATTACGGCGTGCAAATCTTCGTAAATGGTTTTGAGGCGCTCTCCCATTTCCTGTTTTGGGGTTGTTTTGATCACGCCGCAATCAATCATGGAAACAGAGTTTTGATCTAGTTTTCCGGGGACTATGTGACAGGAAATTGCGCCGTAGCCGAGGCTTGCTAAGCCCGGATCTAATCCTAAAATTATCTTTTTCATTGGCGATTAGTCATCAGTTACTGTCATTGATTTTTAGTTTGCTTTCTACACACTGATGACTGATGTACTTATTTCCTAAAATAGTTATACCAATTTAATGGGTCGTTGCACATATTCCGATCCCCCTAAATCCCCCTTAAGAAGGGGGACTTTGATTGGACTCTTGTCCCCCCCGAATGTAGGGGCGGTGCCCCCGTGCCCGCCCTCGGTTAGGGGGGATCGAATTCTATGCAGCTTCATAAAAAATTGGTATTAGGAATTACTGAGATATTGCAGCATTGTCAATAAGGGGATTTTGCGTGGGGTCGGGCGGGTTTATCTAGCCTATTTGCAAGCTTTAAGACCTTTGGCGAACCCGCCCCTACAGCTAATTGAGAATGGTGCAAGATCTCAGGAGGGGTCGGGCGGGTTTACTTAACCTATTTGCAAGCTTTAAGACCTTTGGCGAACCCGCCCCTNCGATCATCAGGCGATCGTACCGATCATCAGGCGATCGTACCGACAACCAGTCGATTGTACCGACAACCAGTCGATCGTACCGACAACCAGTCGATCGTACCGACAACCAGTCGATCGTACCGACAACCAGTCGATCGTACCTCTAAGCAAAGCGAATCTAAAGAAACAAGGAAAGTTTCGTACAAATGGTTCTGTAACAGCAGAAAGTGTTTTTCAAGGACATCAGAAATCGGTGAAGTTGGCCCGCCCCTTAGACTAAACAAGTCTGTTGTGTAGATAAGCTCCCATTACTGATGACAGGCACACCTAAACTGGACAGTATCTTAGGCTCTCGATCGTCAGATTGAGAAAGCCTGCATTAACAAGGTTAGTATTCAATTGCCTGTCGGTTCTTTCATAAATCGGAGTATATCTGGAGCAAACAATGACATCAACAGTCTTAGGTATAGACATCAGTAAAAGAGACTTTCACGTCTCATTACTGAAAGAAGGTCGTGCAACTAAACCCAAAAAATTTACTAACAATACTCAAGGGTTTGAGAGTTTGCATAACTGGCTTCAACAAAAAAATGTAGTAGAACTCCATGCTTGCATGGAAGCTACTAGCATCTATGGAGAAGCCTTAGCCGAATTCCTTTATGGGGAAGGCTTTCAGGTAAGTATCGTCAATCCCGCTCGTATTAAAGGGTTTGCCAAAAGCGAACTTCTGAGAACTAAAACTGACTCCGTAGATGCAGCATTAATTGCCCGTTTTTGTGCGGCAATGAAACCATCATTATGGACACCTACCGCACCCGAAGTTAAGGAATTACAAGCCCTGTTACGGCGGCTCGAATCAGTCACCGAAATGATGACGAGCGAACAAAACCGTTTGGAAACAGCTACGCCAACTGTTGCTGCCCTTACCCAGTCACATTTGGACTATCTCAAACAGCAACAACAACTAATCAAAAAACTGATTAGTGACCATTTTGACCAATACCCACACTTAAAACAACAGCGTGAACTGTTGACCTCAATTCCGGGCATTGGCGATTTAACAGCTTCTATATTATTAGCTGAAATTGGTGATGTTTCTGATTACGATAATGCCCGTCAATTAGCAGCTTATGCAGGCTTAACACCCTGTGAACGGAGTTCTGGGACTTCAGTTAAAGGCAAAACTCGTTTGTCCTGCACCGGCAATGTCCGACTACGAAAGGCGTTGTACTTGCCTGCGGTAGTGGCGATGCGTTACAACCCGTTGCTGAAAGCTATGAGTGACCGATTATTGGGACGTGGAAAGGTCAAAATGCAGGTGATTGGCGCTCTGATGAGGAAATTGGTGCATTTGGCTTTTGGGATTTTAAAGTCCCAAAAGCCCTTCGATCCTAATTATTTGACTGCTACCCCTTGACAGGTCAAGACAGTATCTACAGGTTTTTGACCGCAGGTGTAAGATATCAGTTATAACCCTTTGATATATTCGCCGATTACTGGTATAATAGCGAATTCCTGTAGCTGTAGGGGCGGGTTCGCCAACAGTCTTAAATGGTGCAAACAAATTAAATAAACCCGCCCCCACCCAGAAAAAAGCCCCTTATTGATATTAGTGCAATATCTCAGTTACAACTCTTTGATATACTGCTTCAATACAGGTGGGAGACTGTAAAGACTTTCCTGTTTTTCGATCAAGCAGCGCCGCGATAAAGATTGGAGCGCGTTGAGCAAATTTGATGATGATATTTGTGCTTTTTCTAGCAATTTTGCTAGGTTGACTGGCTGGTTTTCCCTAGCCAACAATGACATAACTTGTTTTTCTAGTTCGGAAGTGCGATCGCACTGCTGTAAAACATCTTTCAAATCTTCCGGCAACAATATGCTATCATCTAGTAATAATTCTGTCACGCCGATTCCCAACTCTTGAATCAGATTCGCCACGCTTTTTAACCATAGGGGATTACCTTGGTAGCGGTGAATGAGTGCTTCACTGTTGTCAATTTCTTCCAACCCACAATCTCTCAGGATTTCCCATCCGGCTGCGATGTCTAAACCTTTGAGTTGTAAGGTACGAAGGGGAGTATTTGGGTTTTTAAATTGAGTCACTTCTCTCGGTTGTTCCCAACCGATTAGCAGAAAGCAACTTTGATGGGATAATTTTTCTATTTGTTTGAATAGGGAGCGATATTCTTCATACTCTGGTTTATATTTTCCTGCCGATTCGCCACTACAGAAAAGGTTTTGAACGTCATCTAAGACTACTAAACAGCGATGTTTTTGTAAATATTTAATTAGGGGTAAGCGTTTCTGGTTTGTTAGGGATAAATCTTGTTTTTCTGACTGGGAGAAAAGCTGTATTAGTTTATGTTCAAATTCATCTGGGGTGTGGGATGCGTCTATGCTGCACCAAATAACGTACTCAAACTCGTCTTTAATTTGTTGTACGAGTTTTACTGCTAGGGTTGTTTTGCCGATGCCGCTGATGCCGGTGAGGGTTATGAGGCGGCTGTGTTGTTGTAGAATCCAGGTTGTGAGGGTTTGGAGTTGGGGGGTGCGATCGTAGAAATCACCTAACTCCGGCATTTCGCTTAAATCTTGATGGGATGTTTTAGTTTGTTGTGGGTTAGCTGTTTCTTGATTTGGTGGGTGTGAGTTTGGGATATTTGGCGGGTGTCTAGCTTCTGCACAAAAATTAATGTTACGAGCTCGAACATGATCTTGTACAACATTTGAAAATAAGGAGACTTGCAATCTCTCGATTGCTGCTCGAAAATTCGATTTTTTGACTTTTTGCCCTAATTCTTCTGAAAGTATCTGCCATAACTTTGAGCCAACATCCCTGACATAACTCTCGTCACAGTGCTTTTCCTTAGCAATTTGGGTGTATGTTTCACCTTGCATGGTTCCTCGCAGAATAGCCTCTTGTAAGTTATCGAGGTGCTGGCCAGTTTTGGCAAACACCATCTCGTCAGCCATTTTTAACACTTCCTTAAGATTCATGCAGCATCGTGGATGTCTTGATTTTTCGTATTATACCTAACATTATCCAACATTTTCTGGCATTTGCCAACATTTTTTGCGCGGGGGAGTTGGAGTGGCAGACAAAATTGCCAACAAAATTGAGCATTTTTGGCTAGACAAATTTTTGATTTACAAGGAAAATATCATAAGTATTAAACTATTTTTAGTTATTTACTAAATCTACAGCACCGAGTATTCAATTTACTTAGTTCTGTGTGATCAAAGAATCAAAACAATAATCAGAGGTACAAAATGAAAAAAGTTTTTAATTCATTGGTGGGTGTAACCACAATATTATTAGCATTTTTTTTGGTGACACCTACTCAAGCTCAAAATACTCAGTACGAGGTTTTAATTTTTGCTCGTAAGCCAGAAAACTCCCGGATTCCATTGCCAAATGATGCAGGTCATGCTTGGATCGCAATTATTAGGAATGATGGTAATGGTCAATGGCAAACTGATGCGACCTACGGTTTTTGGCCAGAATCGAGAAATGAACCATCTGTAAATCAGGGTACTGATTTTGATCATACAAATAGGTATCTTAGGGGTCAACCACTTAGCAGGAGGGGTCAAGCGGTTCGCAAGGCAAAAATCGGTACAAACAGAGCCAATTGGATTAAGAATGGAGCTTACAGAGAGGCCGGCTGTGCCAATTATCAAGCTTTTGGAGGTACGGGCACATCTTGCAATTGTGCAGATTATGCAACCCGATTGTGGTGGGTTTTAACTGCTAGGCAAGAAGATTTTAGAATTCGCGCTGTTACTCTAAATTTAACGCTTGATTCTCTTGTTAATGAAATTAATAGCAAGAATCGCGCAACAGGTGACTTTTTAGACAGTGGTCGAACTTGGGAATAGCGCGATCGCCCTTACTTGTAGGTTGGGTTTCCTTTAATCAACCCAACCTCTTTTTTACTCACAATCTTATCCATTTCCACCATTCCAGTGCGATGATTGCACGAGTTGCGATCGCCTAAAATGAAAGAGCGATCGCCCTTCACACCAAATACCAAACTGTACGATGATTCTACGGACACCGATCGCCCTTTGTTGTTTCTGATGACCGATCGCCCTTCGCGCATCAAGAGCGATCGCCCTTTCTTGTTTCTGATGACTGATCGCGCATAAAGAGCGATCGCATACAAAAATATAAAATATCCCATCTCGCTGAGGGTCATTATACCCGAAAGTTGTATGGCTTCATTACGCTATTGCCTAACTGAGTGTTTGTAGCGCCGAATTGCCTGTAAGGTTGGCATCAACTGTGGCTAATATTAAGCCATAGTAAATAGCTGTGGCACTAATGAATCGGTCTGCGGGGTCTTGATGAGGCAGCGCAATTTCGCGACTTAAAATCGCAATGGAGTGATTCATTTGGGCTTCACGAGTTTCCAAGGTTTTTAAAGCTAAGTTAACCCATGTTACAGGATCTGGCTGTAAAGATATCCGTCCTTTTTCTGCAAGGATGAGTGTCTCCCAAATGCTAATTGGACTCAGCCAAAGTTCGGTGTTAGAATCGGCGATCGCCGTTTGAAGCGATCGCGATAGGCGCGGGTCGCCGAGTAAATACCACAGCCAAATGTGGGTATCCAGTAAAAGTTTCATTCTAAAACCTCCCACGGTTCGGCGACAGGAGCAATTAAATCTCCTAATATTTCACCGCTTCCTTTCATTGCGCCAAAGCTGGGACGTAGAGTTTGGGTGGTCGCAGGATAAATAATTACTAATGCTTTTCCTTCATGGATGACGGTTAGAGGGGTTTTGGTACGTTCGACCTCTATCAATAGAGTCTGGAGGGTTTGGGGTAATTCTGTTGTGGTAATTTGTGCCATTTGTTGACCGCTCACAATCTTATTCTATTTCCACTATTCTAATGCGATGATTGCACGGATAGTGCGATCGCCCGATCGCGCATCAAGAGCGATCGCCTATCTACAACCACAAACATCAATGTTAGTTCTAACTCACTGCAAATTCCGTGAACTGACGCATATAAGGTGGATGAAACCCAACCACAATGTCCGACTTCGGCACACCTATATTAACCAGCTCTTGTCCTAAATCAATTTCTGTTCCATTCTGCTGAATCCAGATTTTACCATCCTTAATATCGAGATGTATAGGACAACCGTAAACTCGCTGTTTGTTATCCCAACCCACTCGAACAACTTGATAATGATTGTGTTCTGTGTCAAAAATAACTTGCATCTCCACTTCTCCATAAGAAGGCTTATAGGCAGCATATTTTGTGAGAACTTGTTTGATACAATCCCGATATTTTTCTACTTTTTCCATAAAGCTATCACCTCTTCTTCTACGTCATAGACCAATAATTTAAACTGGTAATCATCCACAACAGCGATTGCAAATTCACGTTTGAAAAAATCGTTATAAGCCGTCAAAGGAATTGCCAAAAATAGCTGACGCTGAGGGTCTTTAAACTTAAGGGCTGTACGGTAGTTGATAAATTGTCCCACCGCTAAATGAAAATCTGTTATGGCTGAAGTATTCAAAAAGCTCTTGATTTCTACAGCAATTTTCTCGCCCTCCCGTTCGGCTGCGAGCAAACGTTCCGCCCCCAAATCGATTAACATATCAACTCCACCCACACTGATAGAAAGTGGGTCATCTGTAATCTGCCAACCATCCTTTTGTAAGGCAATCTTCACGACATCATGAAATTTATCCTTTGCTGACATAAAGCCCCGATCGCAAACAACTGTTTCTCATTGTTCTAAGCTTCGTAAGTCTACAATTATCAGTATAACAAATCACTGCACTAAACCGATCGCTCTTTAATCATTATTTTCCCGAATTTCTGTAACGAATTGAGCTTTTTCGTCGTCAGAGAGTGCTAGCAATTGAGGCTCTAATTCTTTCAGCGTCATGGCAAACAATAGAATTACGGTAAAATTATATCTTATCAAACGACGATAGCGTTCAGTCTGGGATATGTTTGGAAGCCCTATGAAGGTGAAGTTTATAGACCACTAATCGCATCGCCAGACCTCAAGAACAAGCTTGATGAATTGCTGAGCGTGGGGTGAATCTCTTCAATCGCCCAGAAGATATTCTTGTTGAAACGATTTAGATATCCGACTTCTTTAAGAAGTCGGATATCTGGGTATTAGGTCGAATTCTACAACCCTAAACCACTTGCACTTCCTTTTCCTCAGCAGCAACAGGTTCTTGATACACTGTCTGAGACTCATTAGCCAAAAACTCAGCCAATTGAGCTTCAATTTCATCCCGCACAATTTGACGATATTCCAGAAAATGCTCGTTGTGAGCACACACAGTCAAATAGTGATCCCAAACCGCAGGATTCCGCTTGAGAATACTGAACAAATGATGCCAGAACTTCCAGCGAGTGCTGCGCTTGAATCCTTGCCGCCAAACCACAGTTAATAGTGCTCGCAACTCGATCAAACTCGGAAATTGAGCAGGTATCTTGGCTGTCGGTGCACCTAACATTAAGAAATGGCGATAAGTGCGGTCTAAATATTTCTCAGCATCGTACACTTGGCAGAATGCCTCAACATATTCGCGGGCAATATCTTCGAGTGGTCGCGTCGGAATAAAGTTCATCAAAGTAGTCTGGTTGAGATTACCAGATTTCTCGCGTAACCGCCCTTCTTTTGCTAATCGGTGCGACAATGCAGTGTGCGGCAAAGCTTGCAGCATTCCAAAGGTTGTGCTCGGAATTGCGGCTGCTTCGGCAAAGTCTACAATCCGCTGACCGGCACCGGCTTTTTCGCCGTCGAATCCGATGATGAATCCGGCCATTACTCGCAAACCTGTTTTCGCAATCAACTCTACGGATTCTATCAGGGAATTGCGGGTATTTTGGAATTTCTTGGTCATTTGCAAGCTTTCTTCATCGGGGGTTTCAATCCCTAGAAATACTGCATTGAAATTGCAAGCTACCATCATCTCCATCAATTCTTGGTCTTGGGCTAAATCGATGGATGCTTCGGTGTTGAAAGTGAACGGGAATTTGTGTTCTTCTTGCCAGATTTTTAAGTCGGTTAGCAATAGTTTGACGTTGCGTTTGTTGCCGATAAAGTTGTCGTCTACCATGAACACGCCGCGCCGCCAGCCTAAGTTATAAAGGCAATCTAATTCTGCTATCAGTTGTTGGGGGTTTTTGGTGCGTGGTTTGCGCCCGTAGAGGACGATGATGTCGCAGAATTCGCACTGGAAAGGACAGCCTCTGGAAAACTGAATTGACATGGAGTCGTAGCAGTCTAATTCCAGCAAATCGAAGCGGGGAACTGGGGTTGTGGTAACATCGGGTTTTACGCCGTCCGATCGATACATTCCACTTTTTTCGCCGCGCAGTACCGCTTCTACGAACATCGGTAAGGTGATTTCGCCTTCGTCGAGAATCAGATAATCTATGCCCGCTGCTTGAGGTTCTTCGGGTACGGAAGTGGGGTAGGGGCCGCCGCAAGCAACTGATTTACCGCGCCGTTTGGCTTCGCGAATGATGTCTAGCAAGTCTTCTTTTTGGACAATCATGGCTGAGAGAATGACAAGTTCGGCCCACTCCCATTCTGCTTCTGTGATTTGTCTGATGTTGCGATCGACTAACTTAAATTCCCATTCTTGTGGTAAAATAGCGGCTACCGTTACCAAACCCAGCGGTGGTAGTAGCACTTTGCGATCGACCAATTCGAGGATTTTCTCGTAAGACCAAAATGTTTTGGGGAACAGGGGGTAAACTAGGAGAACTCGCATTGTATGTTAAACCTCACATCAGTAAACAAGTTGCGATCGGGCTGGCGAATTGAAAGTGCGATCGACTCCCAAGGCATAATGCAGACATCTTATCCTATTTGACTGTCGATGGCGATAATCTCCTTGAGATAATAAAAATACTTTAACTTTTAAGATCTTTTCCCGGAATCCCGCTAGTCTTTAACATATCGGCAATTGTGCCGCAATAACTCGGCAATCCAATAGTTTCGGGATTGACAAAATTTTGATAGGTAAAATGGCGATAGCTGATACAAAATCTATCCCAAGCAGCTACCTGAATTCGGAACAGCCAAATAAAGAAATCGGCTAATCCCGGTGACAAAGTAATCCGAAAAAATATCTTTTGATTAAGATACGCGCAAGCTTGTTCTACCGCTTCGTTGGCTGTAATCGGCGCATTTCCTAGCACAAAATGTCGCGTTTCATCGGAATCTGCCGGATGTTCGACAAAATAATTAACGACTGTAGCAATATCAGCCCCGTGGATAAAGTGAAAACTTCCGTCTGCTTTCAACCAACGAATCAAACCAATCCATTTTGCTACTTGTGGAATGCCAGATGAAAGGTGAGAAACTGGTTTATTTTCACTTCCTCCTAACACTAAAGTTGGGTAAAGTGCTGTAATATGAGGCACATTTTTCAACTCAGATAGCTTTGTCATGCACTCATATTTAGAGCGAATATAATCTGTTCCTAATTCCCCAGCTTCCTTGAGCAAATTGTTATCATTTCCGAGAATGCTGGCGGTTGAGAAATAAATTACTTGCTGACAAATCTGCGGCGAAAGTAACTGAATCAGGCGAAGAGTTTTGGCAACATTAACATCAAAAACTTCTTGGGTTCCGCCCCAAGCAGTCGCCGCCAAAATTGCTACATCTATTGTTTTTAGAAGTTCGGCATATTGCTCGATATCTCGCATATCGCCTTGCAATATGTTGATTCCTGGGCGGGATTTCCAGTTAAATTTTAATTTGTCGGGGTTGCGAACTAATAAGTAAAGTTCGTGGTTTGTCTGTTGAATCAATGTTTCGGTCATGTAGTGACCAATACAGCCACTTGCACCCGTTATGAAAATTTTTTTGGTGTTCATTTGCAGAAGGGGAAGGGAAGAGGGGGAGTGGGGGAGTGGGGGATTTATTGGTGTGAATTTAAGGTTTTAGTCGCCAATAAATTTAGGTGACAGTTTAGTTTTGATCCCCCTAAATCCCCCTTAAGAAGGGGGACTTTGAGAATACTTGTCCCGTCTTCAAAACCGAGATTTAGACCACTCTTGTCCCCCCCTTCTTAAGGGGGGTTAGGGGGGATCTCCGGGTTCTATTCGTTACCAGTAGTTAACAGGGATTTTCGGTGGGGTGGGGGCGGGTTTATTTCACCTATTTGCAACTGTTAAGGCTCAAGAGTGAACCCGCCCCTACGGATTTTGGAGAATGAGGTTTTTGGGGTTTGAATTCCTGTCAAATTCAAGCTGTAACTGCAAGCAATTTGTCGGCTTGTTTGGCGGTTTCAAAGAAGAAACGCACGTTGTCTTCGGGAGTGCCCGGTAATACGCCGTGTCCCAAATTCAGGATGTGTCCGCGCGGGCCTGCTTTGCGAATAGTATCAAGAATGCGATCGCGAATAAACGCTTGAGAACCAAACAACACACCGGGATCGAGATTTCCCTGAACGTTCATGTTGGGGCCCAAACGTCGGCGCGCGTCGGCCATGTCAACTGTCCAATCTACGCTGACAATATCCGCGCCGGATGTAGCCATACGTTCGAGAAGGCCGCCGCTACCAGTTACTAACAGAATTAGCGGGGTGTCGGGATGGGTTTTTTTGACTTGATCGAATACTTGTTTCTGGTAAGGTAGGGCGAAAGTATCGTAGTCTTGGGGGGAAAGTTGTCCCGCCCAGGAGTCGAACATCTGCACTACTTGCGCGCCACAGTCGATTTGGTAGCGCACGTAAACGGCGATCGCATCTGCAAATTTCGACAACAACTGATGTAGTAAAGTTGGATCGGAAAATGCCATATTTTTGATAATCGCATAATCCTTGGAACCTTTGCCCTCAACGGCGTAGGCGGCCAGCGTCCAAGGCGCGCCGACAAAGCCGAGCACGGTGGATTTGTTGCCGACTTCCTGGCGCAGGGATTGCAGGATTTCTTTGATGAAAGGCAAGCTTTCTTCGGGATTCAGCGGTTGCAATGCGTCGATTTGCTGCTGAGTGCGGATGGGTGAGTGGATAATCGGGCCTTTACCTTCGGCGATATCCATGTCGATACCCAATCCCGGCATTGGGGTGACAATATCGGAGAACAGAATTACGCCGTCGGGTTGAAATGCGTGCCACGGCTGGAGGGAAACTTGAATCGCAACTTCGGGAATTTCAGAACGTTCGCGAAAGGATGGATACTTTTCTCGCAAATCTCGATAGGCTTTCATGTAGCGGCCGGCTTGGCGCATCATCCACACGGGCGGGCGTTCTAGGGTTTCGCCACGGGCTGCGCGGAGTAGCAAGGGAACTTCATTTAATGCTGACATCTTAACTTTTCTCTGATTTATCTATTTTAATGCCTTTGGTAGCTTACCACTGTGCGATCGCGCTTTTTGACAAAAAATTCATCGGCGCGCAGGGAGTATTTCTGTCATTGCGAGGAACGAAGCAATCCCAGCATCTGTTTTGAATCGATTCTGCCTCCTAGACTTAGGAAACAATCGCCCGATCTCGATTTTGGGGAGTGGGGATTTGGTTGGTTGCGAGGCTGGCGGTAAAATAGCTGAAATGACATTTTTGCGTCGCGAGCCTCGCAGCATTGCTGGATAAGGGTTTCATGGATTTTTCTGGAGCGAGCACAGGTGTGAAATCCCAGAAAAAGATCTGACCCTCGCGATCGGCCTCTAGACACTTTGCGCTGTATGGGGTGTATGATGGAGGTCTCCCCACTCGCTGGGGAAACTAATTGAATGGAAACCGATTATCTTCAATGTGGCGAGCCAAGGGACAAGTAGCACAAGCTCCCCACTCGCTGGGGAAACTAATTGAATGGAAACGCATATAACCTGTTGAAGGGTGTATCCGTCTCCCCCTTCCAGCACTCCCCACTCGCTGGGGAAACTAATTGAATGGAAACTATCTCATGTTTTTTAGGTGTGGGCGGGTTGATGTTAGGGTCTCCCCACTCGCTGGGGAAACTAATTGAATGGAAACTTAGGCTTCGATCCGATCAATTGTCGAACATCCGACTCCCCACTCGCTGGGGAAACTAATTGAATGGAAACTGTAGATAGTAGAGTCATTTACAAACTCGTCCCCCTCATCGCTCCCCACTCGCTGGGGAAACTAATTGAATGGAAACGAATAGATGCGAATCCAATTTTGTATCAACCTATGCCCTCCCCACTCGCTGGGGAAACTAATTGAATGGAAACGGGATAAGCAGCATACCACGAGCGTCACTAATTGCGTATGGTAACTCCCCACTCGCTGGGGAAACTAATTGAATGGAAACTGGTAAGAGATGTTTGAGTATTGTAGGGTGCGTCAGCCCGCAGCGTTTCCCTTGTAAGCGTAAGCGATCGAGCTGACGCACCCTACAGGCCTCGTTAGTGGTTTAAATGCGTAGAAGTATAAACATTAGAACCTCTCTCTCTAGAAATCATCATTTTCGCTAGATTTTCCAACACTTTAATTGCCTGATTTTCCAAGTAAGAAAAATCGTTGATAAACTCAGCTAAACCCTCTTCCCCTTCCAAGTAATCGAAAAATGTTTGTAACGGGACGCGAGTTCCTACAAATACGCTGACACCGCTCATTATTTCGGGATTTGAATGAATGATTCCTTTTTTTTCCAAAACTTCTTCAATGTTCATGTTTTTGATTTTTCAATAAATTGTGTTTTGTGAGATGCGGGAAATATACGTTAGCTTGTATGGTGCTAAATGTTGGCAATGTTGATGTTGATAACAATTCAAAAAATCTCGTAGGGGCGGGTTTTACAGACAATTTATGACTAAAAAAGATGAGCTCAAAAACCCGCCCCCACCAAACCAAAAATCTAAATATTAATAATGTTGATGTCGATAGTCGCGGTGTTTGGGGCGGGTTTTTGAGATGGTTGGTTTAAGTCGTTGATGGTTTGTAAAACCCGCCCCTACGAAACAAACGAAACTATCTAGTCACGCATTTTCCACCCACCATCACCCGACATTGATCGCGGCCAGCATCATATCTACTATCATCTAACCTCGCCGAATCTAAATCTCTAGTGCGCGGGTTATAGTAATAATCTCCCTGGGGATAATCGCGAGTCGGTATCGCACAATAAGTCGTATCTTCATCATCAAACCTGACTCTCACCATCGAACGTCTTTGGTTACAATCAACAGCCCGCAAACCAAAGTCATTTCGCAAAATCCGTTCTCCGTCATACCTGTTGTTATCTCCCCTGTTATCCCGCGAATTGCGAGCCCGTCTGTCGCCCTGAATCCCCGAAACTTCCAGACTATAATTTCCGCCCCTAGCAGCATCTTTTGCTAACACTAACAGTCGATAATCTCCCCTACGGGGAATCTGATAATTAAAGGAAGTTTCTTGGGTAAAAGCGACTTGTTTATTATTCCCATAAAACAGCACCATCACAGGAGTAAAACCGCCACGTCTGTTGGTATCTAAATAAACTTGAATATCGTCACCTTCGTTAGCCGTGAAAGTGTATTCTTGACCCCGCAATTCTTCTATGGGAGTTCCTGGTACCCACATATTTCGGAAGCGGTAGATGGTGGATGTGCGGCGAATTACTCCGTCAATGCGATCGCCATTTCCGATCTGTTCAGCAACCGCACCCGATGAAATCCCGGTGAGTGCCAATCCTGCCACTAGCACAATGGCGGCAATACTGTTTAAAAAGTTGTGTGTTTTCATATCAACCTCTTTTCGTAAGTCTTAAAATCTTTTTGCTGTGTTTGCACCGACATTTCCACATATCATCCATCTTTAATAAGATAGTTTCGATCGTCCACTGTCAACATCACCCAACTGGACTATTTAGCCGATTTGTAAGGTGCGTCAGACATTGATTATTTCGATTTCAATCGGTTTGAATGCTCTGACGCACCCTACATTTTTATAATTATTCGTCACAAATCAGCAATCCCGAATCAGCGTCTAGAGTCGCCATAATTCCCACTGGTAAAGCAGCGTTAACGCCATCGTGCCCAAAGGGTAAATCCGAGACAATGGGAATATTCAAGTCAAAGAGCCGATCGCGCAAAACCTCCTCTATACTAAAACTCGGAATCTTCGGGTCAACCTCGCAGCGACTGAAACGCCCCAAAGCAATGCCCCGCACCCCCACAAAAGCCCCCGCCATCCGCCAAGTCGTCAACATTCGATCGACCCTGTAAGGAGCCTCGGAAACATCCTCAAATGCCAGAATAACCCCCGTCAAATCCGGTAGATAAGGGGTTCCGAGCAAATGAGTCGCCACCGTCAGATTCGCCGGCAACAGCCTCCCAGTAGCCTTTCCACCACCCCATCCTTTACCCGACAAAGGCGGCAAACGACGACCTTCTATACAGTCAAAAAGACGATCGACCGACCAATCCGGTTCCGCAGCCAAAGTAGTCAGTAGCGGCCCGTGAACGCCCCAAATGCCCAATTTAGCGTGATTCCAGAGCAAAGCAGTGATATCCGAAAAGCCGATCAGCCATTTCGGGAAATGGGCATCGGGCATTGGGAATAGGGAATCGGGCATGGGGAATGGGGCATTTTTTGCTTCTGCAACTTTTCCTTTTTCCAAAAGTCTAGTGCTGCCGAAACCGCCTCGCACACACAGAATACCGCGACAATCCGGGTCATTGAGGGCATCTGCCAACTGTCGGATGCGGTTTTCGTCGGAACCTGCCAGATATCCCCAGCGGCTGTCAAAACCGGGACTTAATTCAACTCGATAGCCGCGAGATTTCCAAATTTCTATACCGCGTTCAAAGTTAGTTAATTCTCGCAAAGTGCCGCTAGGGGAAATTGCTATCAGTAAATCTCCTGGTTGCAGAAATTTTATATTAGTCATTTGTTGGGAATTGGGAATTGGGCATGGGGAATTGGGCATTGGTTATTTGTTGTTTTCTGCACATTATAGCCGTTCTTAAAAAGTGAGTTATCACACTTTAGTCATTGTTCCCTGAGCGAAGTCGAAGGGAACAATGACTAAAGAACCTTAATAGCCAATGCCCAATGCCCAATGCCCAATGCCCAATTCCCAATTCCCAATTCCCTAGTTTTAGTCCAAATATGCCCATTTACCCTTAAAATGAAAAAGACTGACTAGCCAACAATGCCCTATGTTTGAAGCACTTGCCGATCGACTCGAATCCACCTGGAAAAAACTGCGCGGACAAAATAAAATCTCCGAGAGCAACATCCAAGACGCGCTCAAAGAAGTCCGTCGCGCCCTCCTGGAAGCCGATGTCAACCTCCAAGTCGTCAAAAACTTCATCTCAGAGGTAGCGGCCAAAGCACAAGGCGCAGAAGTCGTCTCAGGCGTCCGTCCCGACCAACAATTCATCAAAATAGTCCACGACGAACTGGTGCGCGTCATGGGGGAAACCAACGTACCCCTCGCCACCGCCGACTCCGGGCCCACAGTGATCCTGATGGCCGGTTTGCAAGGAACCGGGAAAACCACCGCCACCGCCAAACTAGCACTGCACCTCCGCAAACAAAATCGTACCGCATTGCTGGTTGCAACCGACATTTATCGACCAGCCGCGATCGACCAATTGCTCACCCTCGGCAAACAAATCGACGTACCAGTATTTGAACTAGGCACCGATACTGACCCCGTAGAAATCGCCCGCCAAGGCATCGAACACGGCAAACAACTAGGCATCGATACAATCATCGTCGATACCGCAGGCCGCCTGCAAATCGACCAAGACATGATGGCCGAATTGCTTCGCATCAAACAAACAGTACAACCCCACGAAACACTGTTAGTTGTAGATGCCATGACAGGCCAAGAAGCAGCAAATTTAACCCGTACCTTTCACGAACAAATCGGCATTACCGGCGCAATCTTAACCAAATTAGATGGCGACAGTCGTGGCGGTGCAGCCTTGTCAGTACGACAAATATCCGGCGCACCGATTAAATTTGTCGGAGTCGGCGAAAAAGTGGAAGCATTGCAACCATTCTATCCCGATCGCATGGCATCGAGAATACTCGGCATGGGCGACGTCTTGACGCTAGTAGAAAAAGCGCAAGAAGAATTCGACATCGCCGATGCCGAGAAAATGCAAGAGAAAATGCTCACGGCAAAGTTTGACTTTACCGACTTTCTCAAACAAACCAAACTGCTAAAAAACATGGGTTCCCTCGGCGGCATCATGAAAATGATTCCAGGGATGAACAAACTATCAGACGAACAAATGCGGCAAGGAGAAGTGCAATTAAAACGCACCGAAGCCATGATTAATTCAATGACAACCGAAGAACGTCGCAATCCCGAACTTTTAGCAAGTTCTCCATCCCGTCGCCGTCGCATCGGCCGTGGTGCAGGCTATGCTGAAAACGATGTCACCAAACTTGTCAGCGATTTCCAGAAAATGCGTACCATGATGCAGCAAATGAGTCAAGGCAACTTTGCAGGTATGGGAGGAATGCCCGGAATGCCTGGAATGGGCGGCGGAATGCAGCCCGGTTCTCGCGGCTATATGGGTGGCCAACAGAAGAAGAAAAAGAAAAAAGATAAACCCAAAAAAGGTTTCGGACAATTGTAAAAATCATCCAACAAATTGCACGATTGTCAAGAACTCGTAGGGGCGGGTTCACCAACGATATATAACAACAACCAACAATCTCAATAAACCCGCCCGCCCCAACTTAGTGTCCTTCGCGTCTTCGCGGTTCAATAATCCACTCTAAAAACAGGCTTCTAAGAACATTGAATCGCTTGTCTAAATTCGCGCATAGCCTGAAGGTGATTTTCAATATTGATACACCGCCCCAATAGTACAATATCTAAATCTGACAGTACAAAAGAGCGATCGACCTCCATATATCCATCATCCCCCAAGGAATACAAACAAATCACGCCATTTTCCCAGAACCAAACTTCAGGAATTTGTAGGCGTTTGTAAGCTTCCAACTTATCAATACCACCGCTAGTCACCACCACTTCCACCACCAAATCAGGAAGTTCTCGGTTAGCTCCCAATTCATAAGACAAATCAGCTTCTCGCTTCACCATTCCAGTTTCACTTTCCAGCGTCACCGAGCCAGTTGGAGTAAAATCAATCCCTACGAATTCCAAATACAAATCCAACAGCGTTGAAATCCGGTGCTTAACAGTTTCATGTTTTCTTCCAGGTATACGTCTAATCTCCAACACCCCATCTAAAAACGACAATCTCACCCCTGGGCGTGAGAGCAAATGTTCAACTACCTGAAACTCTCTCCAAGTCAGTCCGTCAATTAAGATAGGTTCATCGAGCCTGTCTAACTTTTCTAAAGTTGTGATCATCCTAACTGCTCCTTGTAGGGGAAATACTCTCTAAGAAGATTGAATAGCTTGTCTAAATTCGCGCATAGCCTGAAGGTGATTTTCAATGTTGATACACAGTGCTAATAGTACAATATCTAACTGTGGTAGCACAAAAGAGCGATCGACCTCCATATATCCATTATCCCCCAAGGAATACAAACGGAGCACGCCATTTTCCCAAAACCAAACTTCAGGAATTTGCAGACGCTTGTAAGCTTCCAACTTGTCAATACCACCGCTAGTCACCACCACTTCTACCACCAAATCAGGACGTTCTCGGTTAGCTCCCAATTTATAGGATTTATCAGCTTCTCGCTTCACCAATCCCGATGGACTTTCCAGCGTCATCGAGCCAGTAGGCTGATAATCAATTCCCATTTGAAGCAGATAAAGATCGAGTATAGAACCAATTCGCTCTTTAATCGTTTCATGTTTTTCTCCCGTTATACGTCTAATCTCCAACACCCCATCTAAAAACGACAATCTCACCCCTGGGCGTGAGAGCAACTGTTCAACCAATTTAAAATCTCTCCAGCTCAGTCCGTCAATTAAGATAGGTTCATCGAGCCTGTCTAACTTTTCTAAAGTTGCTGTCATCCCAACCGCTCCTTACTCAATCTAATCTTGATTATATCTGCATTCATCAGCGCTTATCTGCGGTCAAAAATCAAAAAAACAAATTTTCCAAACAATCATCTCATTCCAGTTATATCTGTATTTTGCAAATATAGCAGTCCTAAATGAGTCGTAAAGTTTTTTACCCCACCCCAACCCTCCCCTTACTAAGGGGAGGGAGTAAAAAATTCACAAATGATTTAGGATTTCTATAGCAATCCTAAATGAGTCGTAAAGTTTTTTACCCCACCCCAACCCTCCCCTTATTAAGGGGAGGGAGTAAGAAATTCACAAATGATTTAGGATTGCTATAGTCAGCAGTCAACAGTCAACAGTCAACAGTCAACAGTCAACAGTCAACAGTCAACAGTCAACTATCACATCTACTTTCCCAAAGTTGCATTTTTCTCATCCGGTACAAACTCCGTCACAACTTGGCCACCACCACCGTCACCTTTGACAATCACAGTTTGATCTTTAAGCTGTCCCGAAGCCTTTGGTCCAGTTAAATTAAACACCGGATCTAATTGCCGATAAACCACATTTCCTTCCGCATCAAAAGTCTGATTAGCTAAATACCAAATTACCCGATCGCTATTTAATTGAGATTGACGCTTTTGTCCAATTCCTAGCACATTTCCTGTCATATAGAAAATCTTTTTATCTAAATCTCCCCTGCCCGTATCCCCAGTCATCGTCACCTTTTCCACACGGTGAAAAACCTTCACTGGCCCTGGCGAAACCACACTTTGTGCCGGAAAATTCCAACTCATCAAACTGCTATCTATTTGCAGCGGCGGGTCTGATGGCATCAATTGAGCATTTTTGGTCAGCGTCGCAATCTTAGTTTTTAAGTCTACATCTGTCTGATCAGCAAAACCTCTGTCTGTAACTTTTTGATCTTTGTATCTGTCAAGTTGACTCGGTTTGTCGCTGCTGACTTTTTGCTGATCCAGAAACCAGATTAAATGCTCTGTCCGCAATTGCAAAACCGGATCTTTAATATCCGCCACTACAGAGCCGAATAACTCCATCCTCCTAGCTCTAGTAAAAACTCGTGCTTCCTTCGCTGAAGCATTCATCTGTTTGTTGTCTCCCGTCAAATTATTGCGAACAACTAACACATCTTGCTTCGGCCGCCACTCCAACTCATTTCCCTTGAGTACCACTCCATTTTTGAGGTCAGTAGCAACTATTTTGCCTTTGAGAAATATCTGATTTCCTTCCTGAAAAACTTCCCCTGTTTCTGCTTGAATGTCATAAATTTCTTTGCCATCCTGAAACAATTTGCCGACTGGTTTCTGAACGTTAACTATTTTGTTGTCTTTGCTGTAAACAGCGTCCTTTGACTTGACTTTCCAGAATAACTCGCCCTTTTCATTGGCCTGTTCTAAAATTACTTTGTTCAAGGTTAAGGTACTATTTGACTTTTCAGCAGTTTTCAGATCCTCAGCTAACTTGTTTTTTTGAGTATCTGAAGGAGCCGCACAACCACCCATCCCCAAAAGCAAGGCAACTAAAGTTAGTAGCAGCGCTTTTGGGAATGAGAAATTGGAAGTTTTTGATTTGAGATTAATCATTTAGTAATTGGGAAATTGGGCATTGGGCATTGGGCATGGGGCATTGGGCATTGGGCATTGGGCATTGGGCATTGGGCATTGGGCATTGGGCATTGGGTAATTTAAAAAACCAAGTCAAAAATTTAAAATGTGCTATATTTTATCTAATTTTTTGACTTCTAATTTTGAATTATTCAACCTATTACCAATTACCAATTACCAATTACCAATTACCAATTACCAATTCCCCATGCCCCATTCCCCATGCCCTATTCCCCATGCCCTATTCCCCATGCCCTATTCCCAAATCCTATCTATCGTCGTGTTCGTCCATCAAGCTTAAGCCAGACAAGGGCCGGTAAGCATAATTAGGACGCGATGTTTTTTGGATATCGTCCTTAATCATTTCCAAATCGATGTAGCGATCGGCTACATTAATCAAACTGTCGCTAGTCATCGATCGCAAACTCACGACCTCAACCCGCACCCCACGGTAGCTCACAGCATCCACAGCATAGGCCAAATCGCCATCGCCGCTGACCAAAACCGCCGTGTCATAGGAGCCAACCAAAGCCATCATATCCACAGCAATTTCTACATCTAAGTTCGCTTTCTTAGAACCATCTGGTAACTGCACCAAATCCTTGGAAATCACCCGATACCCGTTGCGGCGCATCCACAGCAAAAACCCCTGCTGTTTCTCGTTTGTGCGATCGACACCTGTGTAGAAAAAAGACCGCAGCAGCCGGGAACCAGCCGTTAAACGGCATAGCAGCTTGGTATAATCAATCTCAATCCCTAATTGTAAAGCAGCATAAAACAGGTTAGAGCCATCAATAAAGATTGCCACTCGTCCCCGATTTTCTAAAACTTGTTCCGGCGTAAAAAGGTCATTGCTTTCTATTCTATTCAACATGATTGTTATGCCTCAATTTTTTATGAAAGATTTAGGTAATGAAATAAGTGCTGATTGGCGATCGGCGTGCTACGGGCGATCGCCTACGCTTAACTACGAGGGTACTTTTTCCAGCAGTTCTAGTCGCTTAAAAACAGGCTGAGCTTCTCCCAGAGCTTGGTTTGCTGGTAAAGCACCCCAGACCGAGTGAGTTGCAAAAGTTGCTAAACAGTTAACTTTTAGATAATCGTTAAAGTCAATTGAAAAACCAAGCTGCTGATAAATCGCACTGCTGATATTGGGTATAATCGGCGATAAAAGGTAAGATGCCAGTCTAACAGATTCCAGAACCGAATATAGCACTTGTTGGACAGATTCTAACTGTCCTTGCTTATACAAACTCCAAGGTGCTTGCACATCAATAAACTTATTTCCAGCTCGCACCAAAGCCAGTATAGCTTCGCAAGCTTTGCTAAAAGCTAAGTCTTCATAATAACCAGCTACTTGCTCGCCCAAATTCAGGCTCATACCCTTGAGAAGGTTGTCGCTGGAAATACTTTCGCCCAATACATTAGGAACATCACCACCGCAATATTTGCGTGCCATGTTTAAAGTGCGGTTAAGCAAATTCCCTAAATCATTTGCTAACTCAGCATTCAATGTATTGATAAACCGAGTTTCGTTAAAATCGCCGTCTTGTCCAAACTCAATTTCTTTTAAGAAATAGTAACGCGCCGCATCAGCGCCGTATTTATTGACCAATGCAACTGGGTCTAAAGTATTACCCTCAGTTTTACCCATTTTTTTGCCGTCTTTGGTCAAAAAACCGTGGGCGAAGATACGTCCAGGTATCGGTAAACCTGCCGACATCAACATTGCTGGCCAGTAAACTGCGTGAAAACGGAGAATATCTTTGCCGATCAAGTGTATGTCAATGGGCCACCATTTAGATAAAGCACTCTCTAGGGTGGGATCGCTATCGGGATCGAGCAAAGCGGTGATGTATCCGAGCAAAGCGTCAAACCAGACGTAAATGGTATGACTGGGGTCAACGGGTACTGGTTGGCCCCATTCCAAATTCACCCTAGAAATCGAAAAGTCTTGTAGTCCAGAGTTGACGAAGCTGAGCACTTCGTTGCGCCTACTTTCCGGTGCGATGAAGTCGGGACGTTCTTGATAGAGGGCTAGCAGTTGGTCTTGATACCGCGACAGGCGGAAAAAGTAGTTTTCCTCATCGCGCCACTCAACTTCTTTGCTGGTGTGGACGGAACACCGATGTCCCGGTAGTAAGTCCCGTTCTTCTTTAAATTCTTCGCAGGAAACGCAGTACCAGCCTTGTTGCTGATTCAAGTAGATGTCGCCGGAGTTCCAGACGCGCTGGAAGAATTCTTTGACGATGTACTCGTGGCGTCGGGCTGTGGTGCGGATAAAGCGATCGTACTGGATGTTGAATTGCTCCCAAAGTGCTTCAAACCCTGGAACAACTAGATCGCAGTGAGCTTGGGGCGATCGCCCCAAGCTCTCGGCTGTGCGTTGAATTTTCTGCCCGTGCTCATCTGTCCCTGTAATTAGCAAAACAGATTTACCCCGCAAGCGCTCAAATCTGGCTATAGCATCAGCAGCCATAGTTGTGTAAGCACTGCCAAGGTGAGGTAAATCGTTTACATAATACAGAGGCGTTGTAATCGCAAAGGTATTTTTAGTTTTATCGGTCGATTTCATTTAATCCTAAAAAAAATTGCCTAAATCTTGCCTTTGATCTTAACTTAAGAGTTCAACCTTAGCTGGAGTGGCAATTTTGCTAAATTTGCTCGAAGCTATTTGCAATTTGCCAACCATGATTATTCCCAATAGACACATGGGTCTAATAACCACATTAAGCTTTTTTATATATTTTTGACCAACTCTAAAAAATGTCTTAATGTTTGGACTTTTATTTTTAGATTCGCCCGATCGGTTGAGATGGGGAGATGGGGAGATGGGGAGATGGGGAGATCGAGATTTAATAGTCAAAC
>NZ_NXIB02000087.1 GCF_002412335.2 Tychonema bourrellyi FEM_GT703 | reverse complement strand
ACCCAACCTACAGAGCTATCATGGTAGGTTGGGTTGAAGAATGAAACCCAACATAATCTTCAACTTGACGTTGGGTTTCACTTCGTTCTACCCAACCTACAGAGCTTAGCAGTAGGGAAACGGCACTGCCGTTTCCTCCGTTGCCTTAGATAAGTCGGAAATCGTTAACTCCGATTTGTGAGGCATTCACTCCGGTTAAAGATGCGATCGCAATTCCACTCACTTTAATCAAAGTATTGTTATTACTCTGACTAATTTCCAATTGATTAAAACTCAAACCGCTAGACAATCCTAACACATCTTCGCCTTTGACAAAATCGGAAATAATATCAAGTCCGAGATTGTTTCCGAGGACAAATGTGTCATTATCCAAACCGCCAATTAAGCTGTCGTTGCCTAAACCTCCAAACAAGATATCGTTGCCTTCGGAACCGAGAAGCGTATCGTTACCTTGGTCTCCATAAATCGAATCATTGCCCTTACCGCCGT
This sequence comes from Tychonema bourrellyi FEM_GT703, assembly GCF_002412335.2. Taxonomy (GTDB): domain Bacteria; phylum Cyanobacteriota; class Cyanobacteriia; order Cyanobacteriales; family Microcoleaceae; genus Microcoleus; species Microcoleus bourrellyi. The sequence continues at coordinate 33,562 of NZ_NXIB02000087.1, read as the reverse complement.
CAATTAAATCATTGCCTTGACCGGCATAAATTAGGTCATCTCCTCCATCGCCGGACAAAGTATCGTCCCCAAGTTCTCCGAAGAGAGTATCATTACCTCCGCTACCTAGAATTAAATCCTGACCGTTTCCGCCGAATAAAGTATCGTTTCCTTTACCGCCGTCGATAAAATCGTTACCTTCATTGCCCAAGATTAAGTCATCATCTTCTTGCCCGTTAAGTGAATCGTTTCCTTGATTTCCGAAAATAACATCTTTACCAAAACCGCCAAGAATGATGTCGTTTCCTTTGCCACCCAACAGGATATCGTCTCCCTTGTAGCCGTTAATGAAATCGTTACCTTCGTTGCCGTTTAAAATGTCGGCGCTGTTGCCGCCAATTAGGTTGTCGTTACCTGCTTTGGCATCGAAGATATTGGGGTTGTTTGTGCCAAAATATCCGTCGTTTTTGGAAGTACCAATTAGGCTGCCGGAATTGCCGTTGATGGTGTTATCGACTGGATTTGGTTGATCGAGGTTTGGTCGTTCAATGCGATCGCCAATATAGGTTAGATCGGCTGTAGGCGTAGGAGTAGGAGTCGGTGTAGGCGTGGGAGTAGGAGTCGGCGTGGGGGTTGGCGTAGGCGTTGGTGTAGGAGTCGCCGTCGTATCCACAATAGTCAAAATCGCCGTTTTCTGATTTCCCAAACTTGCATTATTTGTGGCATTACTCAAACTGAGATTGACAGTTTCATTGCCTTCTACTAAGGTGTCATTGGCGATCGGAATAGTGAAAGTTTTGCTAGTTTCACCAGACAGAAAGTTTAATGTACCCGATGTCGCAGTGTAGTCACTTCCGGCGGTGGCGCTACCGTCAGCAGTACCGTAACTGACTGAGGCGGAGACATTGATGCCACCTGTACGATTAACTGCAATGGTTTGGGTTGTGCCGTTTTCATTAACGCTGTAAGTGGCGTTACTGAAATTAAATGTTCCCGGTATTGGTATGACTGCTAGATCGTTGTCTGCGATCGCCACGGTTGCCGTTTCAGTACCAGCAGCCCCCAAGTTGTAAGCAGCCGCACCAACTAAAGTCAGCTTCACAGCCTCGCTACCTTCCACAATTGTGTCGTCAATTGGGGTAATAGTAACATCGGTGAAAGATTGACCAGCCGGAATGATAATGCTACCCGTTAAATTTGGTGTGTAATCATTGCTGGTGGCAAAACCAGTACCGCTAGCAGTAGTGTAATTTACGGTTAGCGGCAGTGCGGTACTGCCCGATCGCGTAATGCGGAAAATACCAGGATTTGCAGCAGATTCGGCTGCTGCTGCGTCTGTCGCAGTAATAGTGACAGTCGGCAATGGAATGTTAAACCGGGCGACACTTGGATCATGGTCGCTGTCTTGGTCGGCAAATTCTGAGTTGATGTGAACAACATCAAATCCGGCTAAATTTTTAGCTAAGTTATTGCTAGCTAAAATGTGGTCGAGAACCTGCGCGTTGCCTTGGAAATTATAAGTGTAACGCTCATTTTCTGGCAGAGTTTCGATTAAGTTTTGCAGTACAGCAGTGCCACTACCTCCCGGAATTCCCCGCACCACATTCAGCGGTTCGGAAAATGCAAAATCATTCAAATCTCCGGCAACAATTACATTCGCATTGGCATCGACTGCCAAAATGCTATCGACAAAATTGTTGACAATTTGTGCTTGTTGGAGACGCTGAGTTTCTGAAGTTAGAACTGGTGGCTGATTGGGACCGAAAAGCGGTTGGTCGCCGCCTTTTGAGTTAAAGTGATTGGCAATTACAAACACCGATTGGCCGTTGAATACAAATTCACCGACTAAAGGCTTGCGGCTGGTATTAAATGCTGCATTTGTCGGGTCAATTCTGCCGGGACTTGCTGACAGTGCGGGCTCGCCACTGACGGTGTTAACCGTTGTTGCGGTTGTGGAAGTGCCGCCAGCGCGATCGACAAAAGTAACGCGGCTGGGATTGAACAAAAATCCGACTCGAATATTGCCACCAGGTTCGCCGCCGTCTTGGTTATTTACCGGGTTAATTTGCCGGAATTCATAAGTCGGGCCGCCCGCTGTTTTAATTGCGGCAATTAAGGTGTTGTAAGTTGTATCTGCCGCAACTACACCGTCATTTGTCGCACCATTGTTGTCTTGAATTTCCTCGACATTGATAATGTCAGGACTTTTGAGATTGGTGACAATGCGGGTGGCGATGGCTGGAAATTTGGCGGTATCGCTGGGGTCTAAATTCTCGACGTTGAAAGTAGCAACTGTTAGCTGGGTGGCATTTCCAGTTAGGTTTGTAACTTCCTTAGTCAATGCGCCGGAAGTGACGCTGGCTTGAGGAATTTGAGTGGTATTTAAAATCTCGTAATTGCTGAAACTGTAACCGATAACGCCAGTAACTGTGCTTAATTTGTCGGCGACGTTGGTAACAGGTGACAAGCTGCCATTAGTGGGAGGATTCAGCAGAGTATCGTCAATTTGAATGCGTTCGGGATTAAAATCAGTCGCAGAAACGGCAATGCCGCCGCGATTAGTTCGGCCCGTAGCATTCGTACCGTTATCGGGCAAAACGTAGAATTCGCCAAACTCGTTTGTGGGGCCGACAACTACGGGATTGTTGACTTGCACCAGCATTGATTCTAAACTTTCGTAGAAGTCGATGCCTTCTGTTGTTGGATCGAAATCGCCACCAGTTTCTACATTGCCCGTAGTAGTGAAATCGTTTTGAATGAAGGTTGTCGGTTGAGTGCGGCCGCCGTTGCCGATAATAGTTGGAGTAATTGTTCCTAAAGATGCGATCGCACCTACAGCAGCCCCAGTAACCGTAGCATTAATTTGGGTTAATGTCAGATTGGTGGCGTTGTTAGCAGGGCGGAATTCGTCAACTCGACCACTTACTTGCACCGATTGTCCGACTGTCGGATTGGGTATTGTCGAACTTCCCAGGAATACAAAAATCGCTTCCGATGTAGAATTTGGATTAGGCCCGGTGTCGGGAGTCGGGTCTTGCATATAAAAACCGCGACCGCTACCAGTGGCGATTAAGGCTGTGACTACACCTGGAACATTGCTAACAGTTTGAGTGGCTAAAGATGATGTGTGACTTGCGCCTTGAATGTTGCGGATGCGAACCGGAGGAGCACCCAAAGTTACAGTATCGGTGCGGAATTTCTGGAAGTTGTCTTGCGGTAATTCTTTGGAGATAACATTGTCGCCGTACCACACATTGTCGCCGTTATCAACTAATAGCTGAATCTGACTGCTATCGGTTAAGTTACTCGGCACTTCCACGATGGATTCAAAACTGCCGCCTGCATTCAAAGCAGTCAAGTTTGCCGATCGCACTTGAGGCGCATCAGCAGCATTTCCAGTCCAAGTATACAACCGGAAATCTTTCGGCGCAGTACCCGTAGCGCTGTCGGCCGGGCCTGCAACAATTAGGTATTCGTTGTTAGCATTGCGATCGATACTGCGAATTCCCCGGCCGCCCAAATCTAGTTGAATCGGAGCACCAATTGTCGCGCTAGTAGCGGTTCCCGTTACTAAGTCTGTGAAGTTGGTAATCGGTGCGATCAAAGCTTTAGTGCGATCGCTTGTGGGAACTTGTGGAGCCCGGAATGCCACGTAAGCAGTAGTGCCGTTGGGTGCAAGGGTCAAACCTTCGATATTGAAACCGTCTAAGGTAGTAGCTTCTGGGATTTTGCCCGTAGCCGCACTAGCAGTAAAATTGAAATTGTTAGCATTTCCCCACGCGATCAAATCGGTGCGGAGGTTGTCATATTTACCAGCAAAAGTCAGATTAGTTGTCGCGCCAGTACCGGAAATATCCGTCGCAAATAACCGATAGCGATTCGGGCGCAAATTGCCACCGCTGGCGTTACTGTGGGAACCTAACCAGTAAATTCTATTACCAACGCGGGTTGAAGCTTCGATGTCAACTTCCCTGGGAACACCACCAGATAAATCTGTTAAGCCGAGAGAGTTGGTAAAGTTAAAGGTTTTGACTGGTAAGCCGGAATTGGCCCGATCGTACAAACGAATGTTTTGGTCTTCGTCATCGGCGACTACCATATACTTGGAGTCGATCGCGATCGCTGTACTCGCATCACTTGTCCCCGTCAGAAAACGGGTAACAGCGGGAGTTCCCGAAGCAGCAGAAGCGGCGTATTTGAGAACAGTCGATGTTGTGTTTGTACCGTCGCTAACAGTTACAGTCACGTCAGCATAGCCGACACCCACAGGATTAATTTTTAGATTGCGACTGGCCCCAGTTCCACTAATAGTTAAATTGGCATTGGGAACCACCGCAGTATTGCTGCTAGTTGCGGTTAATGTCAGGTTTGCAACCGCAGTTTCCGCATCGGCTAGAGTGAAGTTGACACCGAAGTTTTTAGCCGGATCGGTGGGGTCATTGATGACACCAGATAAATTGGGAACTGTGAGGAATGTAGAAGCTGCACTTGGTGCGATCGTTGGAAGAGTGTTAGCAGTCGCTGTCACATTTGTATCGACAGCAGCAGTAGAAGAGTTGTTGGTTTCGTTGCTTTCGGCGATCGTATTTCCCGGATCTGCAACTGCGGCCCCAACAGGGCTGGTGACAGTACCCGCAGCGGTAGGAGTAACGTTAACAGTCAGGGGAACGCTGCCGCCCGGATCGATTGCACCTGTTCCTGTAAAGGTAAGGACTTGACCCGCTTGACTGACTGTATAACCCGTACCGCTGGCCGAGTTGTATGTCACCCCCGCAGGTAAAGTAAATTTGGCGCTAACTCCTGTCGCAGCAGCAGTACCGCTGTTAGCTAATGTCAGCGTGTAGTTGAAGGGAGTGTTGACAGTTGCTGTCGCAGGGGCGCTGCTGGTGATGGTTAAGTCGGGTAAAGGAGTTGTTGTGGCGATCGTAACTCCTGTAGTAATATTTGCCAGTGCAGTAGGATTGCTCACAATAGTACCTGTGCGCGCAGTCGTCCAAGTACCCGTACTGGCATTGTAAGTTCCAGTTAACTTAGTAAACGCCCCGCCAGCAGGATCGGGGAAAAGAGTTGTATTAGTTCCATCCCCAAAAGTTCCCTGTGCATTGTTGTAGATATCATTTGTAGGCAGTACATAACCGCCAGTAGCCGGATTTGCAATCCCTACAGCCGATCCAAAAAATACAGCATCAACAGGAACAGTTGTGCTGGTAATACTGGCAACCGGAACGTCAAAAATAGCAATACCATCTGCACCACCGGTAGGAGTACCGCCTCCATTGCCCAGAGGCCCGGTACTAGCTGTTCCAAAACCATCACCCGCAGTTGTACCAGTGTTGATAGTTTTCAGCCAATTTGCCGCAGAAATATCTGTAGTGGCCGCACCGTTAATGAGTTTGCCAGAACCCCCTACATAAGCAACTTGTCCAGCAGCAAGACTGCCAGAATTAAGACTGAAACCGTAAGTCAAAGCAGCCCCGCTAACCCATCCGTTGGCGAGTGCAGTTCCATTATTTGCCCACACCACCGTGTATGGAGTCGCGGCAAAGTCGATCGCCTGCGTAGCAATTACCTGCAAATACTCGTAAGGGCTATCTGTACCGGCTGGATTTGCCATGTAGCCCGAAATCACTAACTTTGCTGCCATAACAGTTTTTTTCCTAATTTGCGATCGTTTTTCACTCCCAAAGACAGATACTACGACGCTAAAGTTAAGGAATAGTAATTCTTTATTTAAGTAACTCTTAAGTAAATACAAATTCCCCATAATTTACGGGATTCTTTGCCAAATTATGCCTAATCCAGCCAAAACTAACAATAAAGGTGTCAACAAATCGCCCCAGCGTACATACAAAGTCTGAGTTTGTCGCCTATAAATAGTAGCATCTTTCACTTCATAAGTATTAATTCCCGACATCCACAGCGTCTCACCGTGAGGATTCACAACAGCAGAATAACCGGTATTAGTTGCGATCGCCGCCCATCGATCCGTCTCAATCGCCCGCATCACATCAAGAGCATGGTGCTGAGCCAACATCGGCGGTTTATAATGAGCATTATTGGAAGCTGTTAGCATAAATTCGCCCCCATTCGCCGCCTGATATCGAAAAATTTCTGAAAACGCTGAATCGTAACAAATACCGACAATTGCGCGGCCAAAAGGCGTATCAAACAATTGTTTGGGATTTCCCGGTACTAAATGCGCGTCTAAAGGAGAAAGCCGATTAATCATCCCCCCTAAAATTTCATAAAAAGGGATATATTCGCCTAAAGGTACGAGCTTGGTTTTATCGTAGCGGCTGATGATTTCTCCGGTTTTGTCGATCGCCAATAAGCTATTAGTCATACCATCCCCTTCCTGTCCAAAACCTCCCACCAAAGCGAGAATACCGCGATCGAGAATCGCTTGATAAAAAGAAAGAGTAGAACGCTGATACTCATTTGTCCAGAAAAAAGGCAAAGCCGTCTCTGGAGTTAGCACAGCATCCACACCTCTATCAGCTAATTTTTGGTATCCAGCCGTGTAACCTTCCAAAGCCCTGCGCCAGCCCTTTGAATCAAACTTAATCTCGTTCGGAATATTACCTTGAATAATGCCTATTTTTAATGCTGTTCTCGCCTCTTGAATCAAGGGGCGATTATATAAATGACCGCCTGCAATATGCAAAATCAAACACAAAATAGCAGGTAAAAGATAAAGAATCCAAGTATTGCGTGTTAATTTTTTCTGCCTCGTCCAAAGGGCGAGGCGAATTTCATCCGTTACATCCGCTACAAAATCCGCTGCCGAACTTCCTTCAATCCAAGCTTCGGCAATTAAGCCATTTACTGCTACAATCGCCGCTGTTACTGCACTCGGCCCGGAGATTTGACCGAGGTGCAAAATTGCTAAATTGTGCGGGCTTTGGGTGTATGATAATGATGTCCACCACAGCGAACCTTGACTCCAAAAACTTTCTAAAGCACACCACAAAGCTGTACCAATTAAAACTCTAGTCACAGGCAAGATGCCTGTGCCACTCATTTTGGAAATCACAGCCAAGATGCCTGTGCCACTCATTTTGGAAATCACAGGCAAGATGCCTGTGCCACTATTTTTGGAAATCACAGGCAAGATGCCTGTGCCACTATTTTTGGAAATCACAGGCAAGATGCCTGTGCCACTATTTTTGGAAATCACAGGCAAGATGCCTGTGCCACTATTTTTGGAAATCACAGGCAAGATGCCTGTGCCACTATTTTTGTGGGACGGGCATCTTGCCTGTCCAGAATCTGTTAAAGTGCGAGAAGCGATCGCAAATAGCCACGCCCAAACGACGACTAATGCGGCTCCCCAGAGAGTGATGAAGACCCAACAAAAAAGTGCGATCGCCAAACTCGGCCACCAAGGAACCCCCAACCAAGTCATCGGGTGAATTCCCATAATCCAAGACAAAGCTAAGCCGTGATAGCCAATTCCCCATAACAAAGGAAGACGGAAGAAGGAAGAAGGAAGAGGGAAGAAAGAAGACTTTTTGTCTTTTTACTTCTTGTTTTGGCTGTTCATAACTGACAACCAAAACCCACAGGGGAACTAAAGCGACCCAAGCTAACAGCCAAGCATTAACTGGTGCAGTTGTCAATGACATCAAAATACCGCTCAAAAGTGCGATCGACCATCCTAAATTCTTAGGAATCCGAACCGCAATTTTTTCAAATATATGTTTATTAAATATCGCCATTTTGCTGATTTCCCAAACTGATAGTTACAATCAATATAGAAGAAGTTATGAGTTAGTTTTAAGTTCTAATAATCAACAACTAATAACTAATACCCAATAACTCATAACCAATAATACCAATTTAATGTGAAGTTGCACATATTCCGATCCCCCTAAATCCCCCTTAAGAAGGGGGACTTTGATTGGACTCTTGTCCCCCCCTTCTTAAGGGGGGTTAGGGGGGATCGAATTCTATGCAGCTTCATAAAAAATTGGTATAACCAATAACTAATAATCATTTACCAAGGACTACCAATCATTGTGAAAGCAGCCCAATAATAGGGATGAGCCAGATTGCGATCGCCCATATTTGCCAATTCAGCAGGAAGCGGCGTACCACCCCTCGTCCCCTGAGCAAAAGACACAGCAGACAATCCCCGCAATACCCCCTGCTCAATGCGGACATCACCCTTAAGCATAGCAATCTGTGCTTGTCTCAGGGCTTCGGCTTTAATTGGGGCTGTTTTCAATTGCTGATAAAACTCACTCATCAATGCCAAAGTACCTTCATCTGAAACATACCATAAACTCGCCAAAGCTGACTTAACTCCCGCTTGAAATGCCAAACCAGCAAAACCCAATTCAGTTTCTTCGTCTCCCAAGGCTGTGCGACAAGCAGAAAGCACCAATAACTCCACTGGTGGATTATTCCATCCTAACTGCCGGAGTTGATTTAATTGCAACTTCGAGTCCCAAAGTTGAATAAAAGAGTCGCTGGCTGTACCGGGTTGAAATTCGCCGTGAGTTGCTAAATGAATAATTTGATAAGGTCTTTGACTACGTTGGGATTTAAGATTATTTAGGGTAAATTGCTCGTTCAAAAAAGATTTACCAGGCCACAAGTCTGCAATATTTGCTAGTTCTATAGGTACGGCAGGCAGGGGAGATAGCTTAGTAAATTGGGCGGCTCCCATTGCCAAAACAGAGGCATTTTGCAGCGATTGATAGCGAGTATCAGTGAGGGAAATTGTGGGAATCTGACTGAGAGAATATTTTTCTACTAGGAACTGTTTCCCGTCGTAAAGCGCTGCTAAAGGGAGACTTCGCAAACCTGTATCCAGCGAAAAAAGTAGCGTATTGATGCCTTGACTCTGTAAATCAGCTTCTAAAGGTGCAATTAGGCGATCGTACAGGTTCCGAGCCGACTCTTTGTAGCTGTTGGTGTTCCGCTTCCGAGGATTGGAGATTTCTTGTCTGAATTCTTTTGCTAATTCTAGCACGGTTGTGCGATCGGCTTCTGATACTGTTTTTCTAATCGCCGAACCATCTGGTGTGAATAGTAAAAGTTCTAATCGATCCGAAAATAAGTTAATATAAATAATTGCCGATCGCTTTCCTGTTTGAGACGAAATTTTCCCCAAAGTTTCCCGGATATTTTCGGCCGCCATTGGTTCATTGGTTAAACTCTCGCCAAAATAAGCAGAATATCGATCGGCACGATTTTGCTCGACAGACAATAAGTAATTCATATTAGAAATAGCAGCAAGATTGCCCCCAGGGTTCGCTCCCCCGCTGGGAATATTCGGGACACCAGGCGGCAGATTCTCCCCAGAGCGACCCCGCATTTCAGTTGTATTCCCTCCACCGGGCTGCTGAGGATTGCTGGCTGCGGGCTGCGGGGAATTGCCCACAATAGTACCGGGAGAAGCAAGTACCTGAATATTATTATTAGGAGAAACCCCTGGCTGGCTCTTGGAAATAATCTGTCCATTTATCAAAGAATTCGTCTGGCTATTCGGCAAAAAAGAATTTTGAAGAATATTCGGATTTCCCGGCTGGGAATTCAGAATAGGGGGAGAAGATAAAATCTGAATATTATTAGGAATTAGCCCAAAGTTATTATTAGGCATAATCTGTCCATTGATCGGAGAATTGGGCTGGATATTCGGCAACAGAGAATTTTGAATCCTATTCCCCTGGACCCGAATTATGTCAGCCATACCAGGAGGAGACATTGGAGGCTGCGAATTGTTGGGAGCGCTGATATTGGCATTGAAAACAGTGGGTGAAGCAGAGTTATTCGGAAGGGCATTGCCCGGTATCTGAGCATTTCCCCCATTACTATTGTTAGAAGGCGAATTCTGATTTCCCGTATTATTCGGTTCGGGGGACATACCCTCATTACTATTGTTAGAAGGCGAATTCTGATTTCCCGTATTAGTCGGTGGCGCTGATGTCCCCTCATTACTATTATTAGGAGGGGAATTCTGCTGATTTCCCGTATTATTTGGTAGCCCGGATATACCCCCATTACTATTGTTAGGAGGGGAATTCTGCTGATTTCCCGTATTAGTCGGTGGCGCAGATGTACCGCCATTACTATTGTTAGGAGGGGAATTCTGATTTACCGTATTAGTCGGTGGCGCGGATATACCGCCATTACTATTATTAGGAGGCGAATTCTGATTTACCGTATTAGTCGGTGACTGGGAGACATTAGTCGGTTGTGGAGATATTGGAACTGCCGCGCTGTTATTTTCTACTAAATTATTAGGGGGCGAATTTTTCGGGGCAGCATTGGTTAATTTAACAGTACCGTCGCTACTGACAGCAACATCTGAGGCATTAACTTTGTCACCCCCACCTGTCAGCATTTCGGGAAGAGTTGCAGCCGATTTTGCGCTTTCTCCATTAATATTGTTTTTTTGAGCATAAAAAGCTTCGCTGCGGATTTCTACACTCAGTAAATGTCCCGGTTGGCTGATGCGGACAATGCTTTCGCCCGGTACGGGAATGATATTGATTTGACCTCCCGGTGCGGATAATTGACCTGTATTTGTGACAGTTCCACCGAGTAAAGTTAAATTTTGTCCTTGCTTGACTGCCAAATTTACGCTATTAACAATACTGGCTGGTGTAATTGCCAAAAATGTAAAACTGCTGGGATTTCCTGTTAAAGCGGGATAGTTACTAGAGCCGATCGCATTAAACGAACTATCACCAAAGCCAACGCTGTTAGCAGTAGTCGCAGTAAAGGATGCAGGCACATTTAGCTGAGCATTAGCACCAAAAATAATACCAGCAGGATTCATCAAAAATAAATTAGAATTGCCGCCAGTTACTTGAATCAAACCATTAATTACGGAAGCATCTCCGCCGACTATTCGCCCTAAAATATTTTGGATAGCCGGATTAGATAGAAAGTTAGCAGTTTGACTTTCAGTTAATCCAAATTGCTGAAAACTATGGAACAGATTAGTCCCATCTCCCGACAGTTTGCCACCGCTGATATTAATGCGATTTCCTTGAGGGTTGACGACAGTCCCGGTGCCGTCGATTGCGGGAGTAATGGATTGCCCAAAAGCAGCATTTTGCCCGAATAAAAAGCAAACTGATAAAAGTAGAAACTGCCTTTTTACTTGACATTTTACGGTCTTGTGCAGTAAATTCATTATTCAGAACCTTCCATTACTAAACAAACATTTCCCGGCATCCACTCGCTAACCAACTTAGAGATAGTCTCGGCTAACTCGAAGTCTTGTTTTGTCAAGCCCCCTGCATCGTGGGTTGTGAGACTAATTGTAACGCGGTTGTAGGCGATCGCAATATCGGGATGGTGGCCGGCTTTTTCTGAGGGCGAAATCAGGCAATTCACAAAACTGACAGATTCAACAAAATTTTTAAATTCGTGGGTATATTTAATAGTTTTACCGTCTCTAGTCCAATTCGGTAAAGCTTGCAAGCGCTGGGAAATTTCCTGTTCACTTAAATGTTTTAGGTTGCTATTTTCAGTAGTTTGTGCTATGGATTTAGTAATTATCGGCTCGCCCACAACTGCTGCGGTTGTTGGTGAAATTGCGATCGCGGCGATGGCTAAACTAATGCTGAGGACTGAAGTCCTCATGACAAACCTATTCATATTTTTCTTGCCTAACTTCGTCTAAAAACCAGTTACCTACCTCTGTATGATCCGTCTCGCGACTTCGGCGCAAACCTTCCTCCAGCAAAGCAAATTTTAGTCCCGGTAAAACTTCAGATTCTGTCAAACGTTCACTTCCCCGGTTAGCAATTATTTTAAAAGCAATAATTTGGGCTTTTTGTACGTCTACCACCCAATATTCAGACACTCCTAATTCTTCATAAAGCATTCGTTTTGTTCCCAAGTCGTCCAGCAGAGAACTATCGGCAATCTCGATCGCTAAATCTGGTGCAACGGCGCTATCCAAATTCACTATGGAACTTCCACGAGGTGTAGATTGTACCCGTTCTCCGATGTAGTAAGAAGCATCTGGTTGAGCTTCTCTTACACCCGTTTTGCGGTAGCTACAGTTAACCAGTAGCCTCATTTTTATACCTTTAGCAATCCCAAACAGATTGGTTAAGATGATGATGATTCCATTGTCATCAGCATGATTCGGCCCTACTGCTGCCATTTCAATCCTCAGTTGTCCGTTATAATAATAACATTTTGCTTGTTCGTATTCCGGCTGTTTAATGATTTCTATATATTCATCCCAAGTTACTGTAACCCAGGTATCAGTTAGGATTTTTGTTTGTATTTGACTCATTGTTACCTCACTGAAAATTATATTTGACTTTTGACTGAAGGCTTTTGATGATAGATGATTGATTTTTTACTTGTCACTATGTATGATTGTAGATGAGAGAGATTATTTTCGATCGAGTTTTGTCTGGTTTTTATGAGAGGTCAATGCAATGAGTGCTAAAGAACTACTCATCCAAGAAATGGAAAATATTCCCGAATTCATATTAGAAGAGGTTTGGGATTTTCTGCTATTTCTCAAAATTAAATATCAAAAAGACCAGCTAGAAAATAGCATTTTAAGTGAATCTTCCCTGCAACAAGACTGGTTGAGAGCGGAGGAAGATGAAGCATGGCAACATTTGTAAAAGGCGATGTAAAGGTGCGCCGCAGCGCACCCTACAAACTATTAACCTTTACTCTTCTGTCACTTCCTCAGATTCCGCATCTTCGATCGACTCTTCACCCGAAGGCGGCACTAACGCCACAGCTACGATCGAATCATCCTCATCCAACCGCTGCACCCGCACCCCCGTTGCAGTCCGGGATTGCGTCGAAATTGCACTCACAGCCTGACGGATAATAATACCTCGGTTGGTAATAATCATCAACTCGTCGCTGTCGTTAACAATCCGCAACGCAGCTACCCGATCCTTAGCCTTTTTAGACTTGAATTTAGTAGCAGTCAAGCCTTTCCCAGCTCGTCTTTGTAGGCGGAATTGAGAAACTGGAACCCGCTTCCCGTAGCCGTTGGTGGTGATGACCAAAACCGAAGGGACTTCGCTGTTAGCTGTAGTAATTTCTTCGGCATCCTCGCCTTCGATTTCCTCAGCTTCCAGTTCTAATTCTTCTTCTTCAAGTTCCAATTCGCCCGTTTCCAATTCAGCAATATCTGCTGACTCCAATTCCGAATCGCCAGTTTCTAATAGAGCAATATTTGCCCCGTCAAGTTCCAATTCGCCCGTTTCTAATTCAGCAATTTCGGCAACAATTGAACTTGGCAAGATGTCCATGCTGATCAATTCATCGCCCGATCGCAATTTCATCGATTTCACACCCCGCGTCGCCCGGCCAGTGGGGCGCAACTGTTCGTGATTGGTACGGAAATGAATTGCCATACCTTGGCTCGTTCCGATGATAATACTGTCACCAACTTTTGCTCTCCGCACCCACCGCAGTTGGTCGCCTTCTTCAAGAGAAATAGCGATTAAACCGTTAGTTCGGATGTTACCAAAAGCTGAAAGCGCCGTTTTTTTGATATAGCCACTGCGAGTTAGCATTACCAAGTATTCTTCGGTACTAAATTCTGTTACAGACACCATAGAAGTGATTTTTTCTTCCATAGGAATCGGCAACATTTGCAACACAGGCATTCCACGCGCTGTCCGAGAACTGACCGGGATTTGATAAGCTTTGACTGAGTAGACTACGCCTCTGTTGCTAAAGAACAAAACGGTGTCATGATCGCAACAAGAAAGGAAATGTTCTACTCCGTCATCTTCCTTCATTTTCGTGCCTGCTTTGCCGCGAGTAGCGCGACTTTGGGCCTCAAAAGTGCTAACTGGCATCCGTTTGATGTAGCCTTGTTCGGTAATCAGAATGATTGCTTGTTCGTTAGCAATCAAATCTCTTTCGTCGATTTCTCCTTCGGCGTGTTCGATGACTGTGCGCCGGGGAGTGGCTATTTTAGTTTTGATTTCAAGTGCTTCAACTTCGGCGATTTCTAGAATGCGTTCCCGGCGGGCTAGAATATCTTCTAAGTCAGCAATCTTAGTTCGCAGTTCCTCGTGTTCTTGTTGAATCTTTTGCGCTTCTAAGGCTGTCAAACGCCGCAGTTGCATTTGCAAAATTGCGTCTGATTGCTGATCGGAAAGACCGTAGTTATCGATCAATTCTTGTTTGGCTGCGGCGGAGTCAGGAGCGCGACGAATTAGCTGAATAATTCCATCTAAGTTTTCGAGTGCAATTAATAAGCCTTGCAGGAGATGGTCGCGTTCTTCTGCTTTGCGGAGTTCGTATTGAGTCCGACGAGTAATTGTCTCAATGCGGAAATCCAGGAAGACATTGAGGAATTGAGAGAGCGAAAGTAGTTGGGGTTCCCCGTTTACTAGCGCTAACATATTGGCTCCAAAATTGGATTGGAGTGGTGTTTGTTTGTAGAGGTTGTTGAGGACTACGCGGGGATAGGCGTCGCGTTTGAGTTCGATGACAATCCGCATTCCGTTTCTGTCGCTTTCGTCGCGAAGGTCGGAAATTCCCTCTAATCTTTTGTCGTTTACCAGTTCGGCAATTTTCTCAATTAATGCTGCCTTGTTTGTTTGGTAAGGTAGTTCGGTGATAATAATTGCTTCTTTGTCTGGGCGGCCGACGTGTTCGATGGTTTCAATGCTGGCGACTCCCCGCATTGTAATTGAGCCGCGGCCGGTGGTGTAGGCTTCCCGAATGGTAGCTTTACCTAAGATTTGCCCGCCGGTGGGAAAGTCCGGGCCGGGGATGTATTGCATCAATTCCAGGTCGGTAATTTCTGGATTGTGAATCAGGGCGACAAAACCGTCAATTACTTCGCCTAAGTTGTGTGGCGGAATGTTGGTGGCCATTCCCACTGCGATTCCCGATGAACCGTTGAGCAAAATTTGGGGAATCCTGGCTGGGAGTACCAGGGGTTCTTGCTGGGAACCGTCGAAGTTGTCGCCGAAATCAACTGTTTCGCAGTCGATGTCGCGCAACATGGCGTCGTAAGTCAGCGAGGTGAGGCGACATTCGGTGTACCGCATGGCTGCTGCGGGGTCGTTGTCTACCGATCCGAAATTACCGTGACCGTTGATCAGGCGTTCTCGCATGGAGAAATCTTGAGCCATCCGCACCAAGGCGTCGTAAACTGCGGTGTCTCCGTGGGGGTGATACTTACCCAGCACCTCCCCCACGACGCGGGCGCATTTGCGGAAGGGTCGATCGGGTGTCAAGCCCAATTCGTTCATGGCGTAGAGAATGCGTCGGTGAACGGGCTTGAGACCGTCCCTAGCATCTGGTAGCGCCCGACCGACAATTACGCTCATGGCGTATTCCAAGTACGATCGGGACATCTCATTACCCAGATCCGTCGGGATTATCCGCGACTCAGAGGTGCTCATAGGTTAAATAACTCCGTTAAAAGTTTGGATTTGACCGCTACAAATCCCCAAAATACGATAAAATCGGTTTGAGTTCAGTAGAGTTGCCAAATATTGCAAATTACTATTGAATTATATCACAATTTGCCTTTGAGAGTAAGGGAAAGTAAGCTGTTGTACATCTAGATTGTTTATGATATTAGAGGGAGAGAGGGGGAGAGCGGGAGAGGGGGAGAGGAGAGAGATGAATTTTGATTATGGATCGAAATATACAGAATAGCTTAGTCAGAAAAATTAAGTGTCTAAACAACGACAATTGATGATTTAGCGTGTGGTAGTTTTGCGATCGGTTAGCCAAAGCTAGAAAGTTTGTTTTATGCAGAGATCTGAAGCCATTGCTAAGGAATTCTTACGGGCATATGAAAAAATAAAATCGGTGATTGAATTCTCCAACTCTTCAATCGAAAATCCCAAATCCCAAATCTAAAATCGATATGAGTGCTTGAATTCTCCAACTCTTCAATCGAAAATCGAAAATCGAAAATCGAAAATCGAAAATCGATCGACAAGCTAAAATCAAAAATAGAAAACCTAAAATCTGCTGATGCTACCCGTCATTTATTCCGATGATTTCTTGCTGCACAAGACTGGAATGCTTCACCCAGAGCGACCAGAACGTTTAAGTGCGATCGCGAATGCTCTCAAAACTGCTCCCTGGGCCGATCGAATTGAATGGCAACTTCCCACCCCAGTAGTAGAGCGCGAACCGGAACTTTTGTCCGCTATCAAAAAAGTTCACGCGCCCATATATATCAAGCAAGTCGAACATTTGGCCGCTCATGGAGGTGGCTACCTCGACGGTGACACGCCAATTTCTGCGGAAAGTTACGATGTCGCGCTACTGGCTGCGAGTGCTTGGCTGGATGGAGTCGATCGAGTTTTGGCTTCGGGCGAACCGGCTTTTGTGCTGGCGAGGCCGCCTGGACATCATGCTGAGAGCGATCGGGCGATGGGATTTTGTGTGTTTTCCAATGCTGCGATCGCAGCGAGTTACGCCCTGAAACAGCCGGGAATTCAAAGAGTTGCCATCCTCGACTGGGACGTACACCACGGTAACGGCACTCAATCTTTGGTGGAAAACTGCCAACAAATTGCCTACTGTTCCCTCCACCAATCTCCGTGCTATCCGGGAACCGGAGAAGCTGATGAGCACGGGGCTTACGACAATGTGCTGAACATTCCATTATATCCTGCCAGCGGCATTGCTGAATACCTGAGCGCGTTTGAATCTCAAGTTGTACCGTTTTTGTCCAAGTTTCAACCGGATTTATTGATTGTCAGCGCTGGCTACGACGCTACTGCTGCCGATCCGCTGGCGAGTATGAATCTTGCGCCCTCAGATTACGGTACTTTTACTGGATATTGCCTGCAAATCACCCGCCGGATCGCGTTTGGTTTGGAAGGAGGTTACGCGCTTAAAGAGTTGGCCGAGTCGGTAGTAGCGACGATCGATCGATGTCTCAATAATTAATCCGTGTAAGTAGAAGGAAGAAGGAAGAAGGAAGAGTGCTTATATAGCAAGCTTTATTGCCATCTGTATCTTACGTTTAATTAGGTGGATTTACTTATCCGTTTCAAAATCCGTGTTGTGCCTTGCTTCTTCCTTGAAAAAAGTGATGGGGATCACCAATTTAAAAGATCCCAGTCACTTCATCTCAAGCTATCGATCACAACTAATTAGCGCAAAAATCACAGCTTGTCAATGTTTTCGATCGCCTAAATCTTCCGTCGAAAAGACGATACTGAAGTCACCCTGAATATGTGAAAATTTTCTCTATCTCAATCAATTAGGAGTTTAAATATCATGTCAGTATCTCAAATGACACTCGAAGAATTGTTTGGTCAGGTGATGTTCTCCAGCGTGGTGACTCGCCACGATCGCAGTTGCCTGCGATCGGCACTCTTAGAAAGAAAGCTGAATGAAGATGAGTACGCCATCATCAACAGACTGCTGTACAACGTCCGGCGCGGCTGGGTAAAAATTGTTGATTAAATCCCAGCACCCAACTCCCTACAGTGGAGTTAGAAATAGAAAATGCCCGCTTAAAATTTTAATTTGTGGCATTTATGTGGGTGAAATTGTTCCTTAGATAGTTTGATGTGTTTGAGATTTGATGTATTTTGAAATAGTGGTAGATTATTAAAATCGCGATCGACATCAGCCAAGGGATAGAGATAATTATAAATATCAGGTTTCAGGTGCATCTCTAGTTGTTTAAAAAAAAAATGTGAGTTTTGAGTTGCTAACCCAAAAGTTATAGTTAACTCGAAACTCATTATTTTGCCGAAAAATTCGGTCGTCGAGAAAGCCATTGGGTGGCGGTTGGTTACTGCCCAACGACTGCGTTTATGCTGAGCCCTTCGACTACGCTCAGGATAAACTACGTCGAAGTGCTCAGGAACCGCGTAGTCGAAGTAAGCTGTTCGGCATTTAAACTCCTCCGCTGTCGGTGCGTAGGGGCGAATGGCTCTCTTAGCCCGTACAATGTTTTCCGTTTCAGCGTCAGGGTTATAGCTGACGCCAACCAAATATTTCGGCAATTTGAGCGCGGAAGTGTCAAAATATTAACAACCAGTTCATCCTAAAAATAATATGGCTCCCGCCGTTTTAATTGAAAATCTTCAGAAACGCTACGGCAATGTAGAAGCCGTTAAAGATGTTTCCTTCAAGGTAGAACCGGGGGAAATATTTGGTTTGCTAGGCCCCAACGGTGCTGGCAAAACTACTACCCTGCGGGTACTTTGTACTTTGAGTGCGCCAGACAGCGGACGGATTGAAGTGTCTGGCATTTCTGCTGTCAGTCAGGCGAGAATTGCTCGACAGAGACTGGGCTATGTTGCTCAAGAAGTTGCTCTCGATAAGGTGTTGACGGGCCGGGAACTCCTGCAATTGCAAGCCGCGCTTTACCATTTGCCACGTAAGACGATTAAAGGGCGGATTGACGAAATGGTGAAACTCCTGGGTTTGGAGGAGTGGGAAAATAAGAAGACGGGTACTTATTCCGGCGGTATTCGCAAGCGCTTAGATTTGGCGGCTGGGTTGCTACATCAGCCGGATGTTTTGGTGTTGGATGAACCGACTGTCGGGCTGGATATTGAAAGCCGGGTGGTGGTTTGGGATTTCCTGCGGCGCTTGCGGGATGAGGGTACTACGGTTTTGATTACGAGTCACTATCTGGAAGAGGTGGATGCTTTGGCCGATCGCGTGGCGATTATTGACAAGGGTACGGTGATTGCTGAGGGGACACCTCTGGAGTTGAAAAATCGGGTTGGGGGCGATCGGGTGACTTTGCGGATTCGGGAGTTTTCGCCGATCGAAGAAGCCGAAACAGCTAAAACTCTCATGGAATCACTCTCTTTTGTGCAGGAAGTAATTGTCAATGCGGCTCAAGGAAATTCTCTAAATTTAGTAGTAACGCCGCAAAGCGATGCGCTGGTGACAATTCAGCAAGCGTTGAAAAATGCGGGACTTCCTACTTTTGGGATTGCTCAATCTCGGCCGAGTTTGGATGATGTGTATTTGGCGGCGACTGGTAAAACTTTGTTGGATGCGGAGTTGGCGGCTGCTAGCAATCGGGATTTGAAGGCTGAGCAAAAACAGGCGATGCGATCGTAGTTTGAGGGAAGGGGGAAGTTCGGCAACGGATTTTGTAACGGATGTAACGGATGTAACTGAAATGTTGCACCATTTTCAATTAGCTGTAGGGGCGGGTTCGCGAGTAGCCTTAAAGGTTACAGACAGGTCAAATAAACCCGCCCTCCCCCATCGAAAATCCCTTTTTGGTGATTCGAGCTTTTCAGGATGGTGCGTCGCCGGAATCAATTGTGCAGCGTTATTCAACAGTGTCATTGTCCGATGTCTATAGTGCGATCGGCTATTATCTCCGACACCAAGAAACAGTAGAAGCTTATCTCAATTATCGCGAACAATTAGCAGATTCCGTCCGTCAGCGTTTGTGGGATATTCAACCCGATTTGACCGTTGTGCGATCGCGCTTGTTAGCCCCAAAAAATCTTGAGGGTTAACTATGCTGCGGCTGTTGAGCGATGAAAATTTTAATGGCGATATTGTTCGAGGGCTTTTCCTACGTCAGCCAGACCTTGATTTGCTTCGCGTTCAGGATGTTGGTTTACGAGAAGCTGACGATCCAACAATTCTCAACTGGGCGGCCCAGAACGATCGCATTGTGTTAAGCCATGACCGAGCAACTATGCCCGATTTGGCTTACGAACAGTTGAGGGATAATGTCCCCTGACCAAAGTTTAGCCATTTCTACTTGCGTTTATTGAACAGTTGGCTGACTTCACTTTTCTTCATACCATCTTGCTCAATGTGCGTAGGGGCTCTCTTGCCATTCGCCCCTACTTTTTTTCGCAGGTCGTAACTATAGGGTTTGGGCATGGGGGGCGATCGCCACACAGAAATCTCAACTACAAAATTAGCAACTTTTTGATGTCTTGTCTGTTCAATTGAGGATGATCTTGCTGCGCGGGTGGCGACAAGTGATGCCAATGCCCACCTCGCGGACTCTTGCTCTCGTGAGCTCCTCAACCTCGCGACATTAATGCAGCCAAAAAGCATCAAATTTTCTCATCTTCTCCCCCTCTCATCTTCTCCCCCTCTCATCTTCTCCCCCTCTCATCTTCTCCCCCTCTCCCTCTCTAATACCATAGGTAATCTAGATGCAACACAGCTTACCCCTGTATACTCTGTTGAATTCGATCTAACAATTGGGCAGCCGACAGAGAAGAAGGTAAGATTTTAGCGGATACTTCTTGCAGCAGAAAGTCGATCGCCTCCGATTCCGAAGTTGCGACAGACCGATAATCCAACACTAAAATAGGCGGTTTTCCGGTCATTTGTCGCAGATTAGATAATGCTTGCAACATAGCGGATGATTCTGAGGGCGCATCTCGCAAGCAAAGCAAAACTAAGTCAACGCTTTGATATTGCAACTGCTGCAAAACTTCCTTCCAACGAAGACCAATAGTTCCTCGAAAACCGGCGGTTTGGATATACTGAATCAAAGCTTGAAAATTGGGCAGAAAAAACTCAGAACTGGGAATTGGAAACTCGATATTTGTCGATCGACAATCGCAATTTTGCACTTCATCTGTATCCCTATTTTCCCCAGTTCCGGCCAAGTCGGATAAAGTCGAAATGTCGGCAAATAAAATGCTGGGCTTCCAACTCATACCAGCAGCTACTTGAATAACTTGCCACAAAGCAGATGCTACCAGAGGAGTGTCGGAGGTGACGTTACTGGTAGCCAAACACGGAAATACTGACAGTCCCTTGACTTGATTTGCCAGTAGTGTAGTTGCGGGGTCTAAAGTTACCAAAGGGAGAGAACCCAAACTCCGAGACAGACTTAACTGTTTGATAAAAGCTGAGGGGTTTTCTAGTGGATTTGTACCGTCCAAGACGATGACATCGGGACGCCAGATGCGGGCGACAAGTTCTGCCTGACCGAGGTCATCGGCTTCTAAAACCCGGCAATAGTTATGGTTCAGTAATAAAGATGAACCTTGGGAGGAACTGTTTTGCGGGCTGAGCCACAAAATAGTCAAAGAACTTCTCACATTGCGCGCATTGGTATCGTGACCGATTAAATCGCCTAGTAGTATTCTCAAAGCGGGTTCTGTGACGGGTAAGCTTAAAAAGCCTTCGGCTAGGTTGACTGAGGCTCGTTCTTTTTCGCCTCTGGTGGCGGTGACGATCGCCGGGATCGATCGAGTATCTGGGTCGCTTTTGAGCAATGTCAGCACGTCCCAGCCCGACAGCAGTGGTAGTAGCGGGTTGAGGAAAATCACTTCTGGACTGAACCTGCGGGCTTTTTCGAGTGCTTCGGTGCCGGAACGGGCGACGATTACTTGATAGCCTAAACCTGTGAGGACGTTGGTTAAATCTTCGATATATTTCGGAACTGCTTCGACGATTAATACTAGGCGAGATCGAGAATTGGCGATCGGATACTGATATTTTGGTTTGAATAATTCTGGATCTAGGGCTGTATATTCTGCTGATTCTTCTATACTGCTTCCTGGAGGATTTGGCGGCAGGAGCAAGGTGAATTGAGAACCTTGACCTTCTGAGGAAATAAACGAAACGTCTCCGCCGTGAAGTCTAGCTAAACGTTGAGTCAGTACCAGTCCCAGTCCAGTTCCTTGAAATCGGCGAGTCAGGGGGCTTTCTAACTGTTGGAATTTTTGAAATATCAAGTGTTGTTTGTCTGCGGGGATGCCGATACCTGTGTCCCAAACGGTGAAGGCAATCCAGCCTTCCCAAATATTTACTTTCAAGCCAATTTTGCCACCGATTTCTGTGAATTTTAAGGCGTTGGATAGAAGGTTGACGAGCATTTGTCGCAACCGCAGTTCGTCAGCGATTAAATAGCTGATTCCCGGTTCAATTTCGAGTGTAAATTCAGTTTCTGCTGAGGATTCGACCTCTTGGTTGGCGGTAGTTACCTCTGATTTTGATGGGGATTTTTCGTCTTGCTGTTGGAGTTGTTTAGCTTGTTCAAAGGCTCTGTTGCAAGCTGCGGTAATTTCGACTGGTTCGGGAATTAGTTCTAGTTGCCCGGTTTCCATCCGGGTCAAGTCTAAAATGTCGTTAACTATTGTCATTAAATGTCGCCCGCTTTTATGGATTAGTTTGGCGTAGCGAGTTTGGCGATCGTTGAGTTCTCCGATTAATTTATCTTTGAGGAGGCTGGACAAACCGAGGACGGCGGTGAGCGGGGTTTTTAGTTCGTGGCTGATACAGGATAAAAATTCGTCTTTGAGTCGGTTGAGGTGGATTAAGTCGGCATTTTTAGCTGCTAGTTCTTTGGCGACTAAATGTTCTTCGGTGACATCTTGTCCCATTACTAAAATTAGGTTGTCGGAGAGTGGCTGTTTGACAAATTGCCAGATTCGTTCTTGACCTTTTTGGACGGGACAGTCGCAAATGTAGGTGTCTGGTTTGCCGGGGGTCAGACACCAGGCTGGGCTGGTTAAGGTGGATGGGGAGGCGGCGGCGTACAGGGGTAGGGGACAACTGGTGGCTGTGGTGGAGTCGCGATCGCCCGATCGCGCTACTCCTACTAGGCTGCTGAATTCTTGGGTGAGGTCTAAATTTGGTGCACTCTTGTATTCGGTTGCCTCCCTCCCAGGCTTATGGGGAGATGGTCGGTGGGGATTGACTGCTGGCTCGTTGTCTGTTTCTGCGACTGGTTCTGGCCCTGCTCCCAGTAAAGTCCGCCAGGGTGCGTTTTGACTGACTATTTGTCCTGTGGGGGTTTGCAATCTCAGGGGTAGGGGCAGTTTTTCGAGGAGTTGAACCAGGGAATTGAGGTTTTCCGAGGGTTTTAGTCCTGCTTCTAGAAAGCGTAATTGAGCGTCTAGGGCGGTGGTGATGACGGATTGTGCCGGGGAGTGTCCATGCTCTTTGGCTGCGGTTTGTTGAGCTTTTAGGCTGTATTCTGAGGCTGTGGAGTGTTTGATGGAGCTGCTGTTTAGGGCGACGAATTGCAGCAGGCTCAGGCTGTTGAGCAGTCCCAAAAATTTACCTTCGGAATTGGTGAGGGCGATCGGGCGATCGAAATATTTGCCCTCGGTTTCGCCTCGCTGTTCTGGGGTATGAAGTTCTGTTGTTTGCAGGTATTGCCAAAATTCACTCACGCTCAAATCTCCCGATATTGTTGTCAGGGGTGCGATCGCGATCGGTTTTTCTGACAGAGGTTGTTGCCATTTGCTGTCTCGGTCTGCCAGTGGCATGAGGCTGCGGAGGTAAACTAATCCCAGGGGCTGTAGCTGTTCGTTGACAACTGCGATGCGATCGCAGTTCCCCTGACTGAAAATTGACCGCAGTGTTTTGAGCTGAGCTGTCGATCGGCACAGTGGCACTGGTTCGATAAAATCTTGGAGAGTGGAGCGGGTTTGTGGCATAACGAACCTGAGAGTCTGCTCCTCTGAGCAGTAATATTTTTGAGACCCAATGTAGCTGCCGATTTTTAGATCTAATTTGTTTTATATCAGTCTTCTCTGATGCCTCCGAGCGGGATCGATCCCAGTACGTTCGATACCAGTGCCTGATTTGAGGTCACTAGCACTTATTTTAAGGCTTAAGCTTAATTGCAGAAATCAGCCTGGAGGTATTTGACCTTGTAGCAAAGGATTACTGTTCAATTATCCCTCTGTAACAAGGTTGTTACCAATTTTGCCGTTAAGATTGGTTACAATAAATGTTGCAATGATTGTTAAAATGTTAAGTGTTTGTAAAGGAGATATCAACTCTGAGCGATCTAACATTTTCGGGAAACTTAGCTGTTTCACCTACACCTTTGCTTCCCCAACTGTCTATATGTATTTTTGTCAAGTCTGAGGAACTAGCAGCCTCTGCGATCAATCTTTTGGGGGGCGGGCGCTATGCTTTGACGCAGGTTAAGTCGGCGATCGAGTTTTTTGAATACCTGAAGCACAATTACCACCTGGACTGTTTGGTTTTTGAAGTGGATGGGGATCTGCGATCGTTGACTGGTAAACTGCAAGAACGATCGATCTTTTTGCCGGCTGTGATTTTTTCAACAAAACCGGGAGATGATGACAGACCAGAACAGTCATCTTCATCTGGTTTTGAGGCTAGGGCTAGTACGTCGCAGAAAATTGAAGAGCAAAGTTGCTCTTTTTTTTACCATCCTGCTGAGGTGCAACTGCCAATTGCTCGATCGGGCGAAATTGTTGCTAGTATCGATCGGGCGATCACCCAATTTCTGAAACTTTCGACTCCGGTTCCTTTTGATGACCAATCCGCCAACGTTTGTGCGACAGCACAACTGACTGCTCAAAGTTTGCTTCAGCGACAGCAGCGCCGACTTGCTGAAAAATTGCGGGAGCGATTAGGATACTTAGGTGTGTATTATAAGAGAAATTCCCAGAATTTTTTGCGTAATCTGTCTCCCGAAGAAAAGACAAAATTTTTGGAGCAATTAAAGTCAATTTATCGAAAAATTGTTTTGAATTATTTTTCTGAAGATACTGCGGTAAATAATCAAATAGATGAATTTGTGAATTTAGCTTTTTTTGCCGATGTTCCTGTGACTCAAGTTGTGGAAATTCACATGGAATTAATGGACGAGTTCGCTAAGCAACTAAAATTAGAAGGGCGTAGCGAAGAAATATTGCTGGATTACCGTTTGACTCTAATTGACGCGATCGCTCATTTGTGCGAAATGTACAGGCGATCGATCCCCAAAGAGACATCCGAAGGTAGAAGGTAAAATCGGCTAAAATTATTATAAAATAGCAAAGAATAGGGGTTAAGAGCTGTATCGTAATTTTTAGACAAATATAGACAAAACTTCTCAATCGTCCATAATCAGTAATAGCAAAGCAAATACATCGGAGGTCGAAACGATGCTTATTTCATTCAAAACGGCATTAGTCCTAAATAACAAACAGGTAACAGCGTTTCGTCAGCATTGCGGCGTTGCCCGTCATGCCTACAATTGGGGTAATGCAGTAATTCGGGAGATTCTCGAACTCAGAGAAACCGATAAATCGATTAAAGTGCCTAGCTCGATTGACTTACACAAACGTCTAGTTGCTGAGGTTAAACCTGAGAATCCCTGGTATTATCAAGTTTCCAAGGCATCGCCTCAGCAAGCCTTAGCAGAGTTGCGTACAGCCTGGGATAGATGCTTCAAGAAAGTGTCTAAACAACCTCGCTTCAAGAAGAAAGGACGTTCACACGATTCTTTTTATTTAGAGCAAGGAACCAAAGCTAAACCAGGAATTCGCAACGATGGTAAGCGAGTCAAGCTTCCTAAAATCGGTTGGGTGAGATTGACAGAGGCGTTGCCTGTAACTTCAATTCATAACTGTGTGATTAGTCGCACAGGCGATCGCTGGTTTATTGCCATCAAGTATGAAATCGAAAAGCCTGTAGTAGTTGCAAATCGACCTACGGTAGGTGTTGATATCGGTATCAAAGAATTGGCTGTAACCAGTGATGGCAAGGTGTTTTCAAATCCCAAAGCTTACCGAAGAATGAGCAAGAAGATGAAGCGTCTACAGCGTTCTGTCAGTCGCAAGGTCAAAGGCTCTAAAAATCGGTGGTCGGCGATTCGATTACTAGCAAGACATCATGCAGCGGTTGCCAATATTCGCAAGGACGCGATTCATAAGCTCACGAATCATCTCGCTAAAAACCACAGCGTTGTGAAGATTGAAGACTTGAGTGTCAAAGCTTTCTTGAAAAACCATAAATTGGCAGGCGCTATTGCAGATTGTGGAATGTACGAATTCAAGCGTCAACTAGAGTACAAGACTGAGAAGTTTTCTAGCCAATTAATTCTAGTTGATCGTTTCTTTCCTAGCTCTCAAATCTGTTCCGGTTGCCATGTGCATCGTCACAAAATGCCACTGAAAAACCGCGTCTATCATTGTCCTGAGTGCGGACACACTGAAGACAGAGATTTGAACGCGGCTAAAAATATCGAACGATGGTTTGAAGGAATTCACATTCCGATTCGTTCGGATCAAACGGTAAGTTCTACCGAGATTGCTTGTGGAGCAGACAAACCTCTCAAGAGTCATCTTGAGACTGCGTTGAAACAGGAAGTAAGCATCGAAACCACCAAGGTCCAGTTAAGTCGAGACTTAGGTAGTTTTGGGTAGGTCTTATAGAACGGATTTAAGACAAATAACAACTACAACTAAAATCTGACAACTAACACTCAACGTTTAACAAAAGTTCATGAGTCCTCTAAAGAAAACCTACATTCTGAAGCTTTACGTTGCAGGGAATACTCCCAACTCAGTGCGAGCTTTGAAGACCCTTAAGGACATCCTCGAACAAGAGTTTCAAGGAGTCTACGCGCTGAAAGTGATAGATGTTCTCAAAAATCCTCAACTAGCAGAAGAGGATAAAATTTTGGCAACTCCTACCCTGGCAAAAATCCTGCCACCTCCGGTGCGAAAAATTATTGGTGATTTGTCCGATCGGGAAAAAGTTCTGATAGGATTAGATTTGCTCTATGAAGAACTTCGCGAAGAAGACATGAATTCATAAGATGACAGTCATTGGTCAGCAGTCAATCGATTTTCGATTTTCGATTTTGGATTGATTCCACGGATAAATCCGGGGGCTTGTACCACCTTTGAAATTCTTGGTCAAGGCAAGGAATGAGCCTTGTAGAAAGTTTCGAGGCTTTGCTTGTCGCCCACAAACCGCCAGTGCCAAGGTTCGTAACTGACTTTTTGGCGATTGTTTTTGGGGAAGGACAATTCAAAGCTGAAGGAAGTGGCGTTGGCTTCTAGCCACTTGAATGCTGGGGTATCTTCAAAACTGGTACTGAGGTTTGCTGATGGGACACTGCCGTCTCCCAGGTCGATCGCGTACCCCGTATGATGTTCGCTATATCCTGGAGGAGCGCTAACTTCCGCCCGCTTGCTAACATCTTGCTTGCGTTCGGCTTTCACATCAAAAAATACGTGCTGTTGGTCTTCCAAGGAACGAAAGCCGGATATGGGAGCAAAATATATGCCTTGGACAGCCGCCGCGTTTGCCATTTCTTGATATTTCGCGGCTGCGGCTTTGCGGAGTTTGATCCCGCCATCTCCGGTGACGGCTACCAAGTCAGAGGCTGGTGCTTCTTGATAAGGTAAATGTCCCAGTAACTTGTCCGGTGTCGCCGTACTGCTTTTTGAGTTAGCAACGGGACTTGTGGGTGAGGGGGAACTTGCCGATACTGGATTTGGTTGACTTTGTTCTGCCCTACTGGTGTCTGGGAAAAAGTTAAAGTTGAGGTGCAGCCCAATGCTGACCCCAAAGGCGAGTACGCCCAAGGCTAGCAGTTTCCAAATCAGCCCTTTTTTTTTGGACTGACTAGGCTTGACTTCCAGGTATGAATGGTCTCGTACTGCTTCTGGAATTTCGTCAATGGCAAGCTCTGAGGCTTGCGGGGGTTTTCTCGACAGACTCGCGTTATCCAAGCCAGCTCCGCTCCTGCACTTCAACAAGGCTCAACGTTACAAATTGTAGACTGATATTGCCCAAAGTCATTGGGAATTAGGAATTGGGAATTGGGAATTGGGCATTGGGCATGGGGCATTGGGCATGGGGCATGGGGGATGGGGCATTGGGCATGGGGCCTTGGGCACTTCGACTACGCTCAGATAATGTAGGTTGGGTTGACGCGAGAGCGAAACCCAACTCTTTTAAAATAATGTGTTCGGTTCAGGAACCGCTTCAGGAAGAAGAAACAAGGTTTTTAGACACTTCGACTACGCTCAGTGTCCGATGCCCGATGCCCGATGCCCCATGCCCCATGCCCGATGCCCGATGCCCGATGCCCGATGCCCCATGCCCGATGCCCCATGCCCGTATTAGCCAAACTGCGTCAGGAATCGGAAAGCATTCAGAACATGAGTTGCACAGACATAAGGCGAAGTATTATAAAAAGCTTGCCAAGCCGCCGCCTTATCTTCATCGTATCTATCTGCTCTTTCCTGGTTTTTTTCCAGCCAATTCAGCCGTACAGCGTGACCGATCAATACATCCAAGACGATGTACTCTTCTATTTGTAGCTCTGGGTTGCGTTGCGCGATCGCAGCCAACTCCATCAATGCCTCAATATTAACTTGTCTGTACTCAGGCGCAACAATTTTATTCAGCAAATGCTCCACCTGTAGAGCAAAATTCTTTTCACCAGGAGTCATTTCCGATAAAATCACGTCACTGTCCAACCGATTTCGGCGTTCCAACTTATCCCCAATAATCAAGCCCTTGCAGTGTCGCAACATTCCCCAAACATTCGGATAAAAATCCTTGGGAACCCGATTGACAGCACCTTCCATTTGTCGCTTCCTGCGCCATCCACCCACAGGCATTTGGGACTCGGACGAAACAGGCGCGACCACCCATTCAATCTCTTTGTCCGATTGTTTCACCCGCAAAGATTCTTGCTGTTTCAGGACTTGATTCATCTCCTCATATTCTGACAAAACTTGACGCAGACGATTTTTGATTTCAAAAGGACTTAACTGCATTAAATGTTCGTAAGCTTCATTCTGGGTAATTCCCAATTCACGAGCTAATTCGCTAGTCAGCAACAGAATAAAATAGCTAACTCTCAGCGTCAACAACCCTTTAAACAACTGCGGTTCGGCTTTGATCAGCAAACCAAGGTATATTAGAACTTCTTGGGTTAAAACGCGATCGCGAACATCTTCACCACAGAATTGACGAATCTTCTCCATCACCTCCATGTAAGAACCAGGCCGTGAAATCACCGAATCTTCGCTGTAAGCTTTCCCCACAGCAATCTGTTTTTGTCGCACCAAAATATCCGTCACCGCATCGGACAAGCTGATATCAATTTTGTCCAACAAACCAGCAGCATAACGAATGACAGCCCATTGAATTTTTGATTGCGAACTGTTGCCAGCTTTAGTATAAACTTCGTTGAGCAAATCTACAACTTTAACACTTTCTCCACTCGTTCCAAATCCCGTCTCAAAGTTGATTCCTCTGAGACGAACTAAAGTTTGTAGCAACTCAATCTGTTCATACAAATTTTCTGATTTCTGAAGACTGATTAGCAATAAATTAATATTAGTTTCACACTCTAATTTGAATTCTTGAGTGTGACCTAATGGCCAAGTTTTTTCGGGATTGTAACCCAAATAGCTGGGAACTTCCACAGCACCTGTCACTGGAGATTCTGTAAAGTCAAAATCGTGAAGAAAGTCAATTTTTTCCGTACCAGCAGTCAGGATTAATTGATTGATATTTCCCAACTTAACAGGCGTATTTTTGCAGTGTCCATCCCGGAGTTCTTTCATCAAATTGAACAAAGCTTCCCGGCCTGTTTCCAGCATCGCGTGAGTCAGCATCAGCGTTACGGTAGGTCGTCCCAACTGAGACCAGTGACGGTGAATATAAGCTAATTCACTATTGATTTGAGATACCAAGAAATGGTAATCTAGAGTTAGATAAAACTCTTGTCTGTCGAGAAAAGATGGCAGAAAGACGATCGCCTCTCCGCGCACTTGAAACACCCGTGAAGTGGTCAAACTCCTTAATCGGCGGACGGGACGGCCTGTTAAACCTAATTGGTCATTGCGTCCAATCTGCGTGTAAATAGCTGATAATTCTTTTGTTTGGCGAACTTGAATTGGTTCTACCTGTTTTGGGGTTTGGGCTGCAATTCCATTCGCGGCTAGTTCTGCTTGCAAATCTTCGTCTTCAGCTAACAGTGCGATTTGGACTAAAGGTTCTCTTTTTCTACCAACTGAGAGGTGTTTTCCCAGGGGATCTATATCACCAACTGCGATTAATCCATCATTTAACAGTTGACCTAGAAAATACAAACTTTGCGCCCAAACTAGGGGAACATTTTCATTGGGTAAACGCTGTTGGCTGCGGGGATTTGATTTTTCGGCGTTGATATTTTCGGCAGGGATATAATACAATTCTGGTAGCAGAGATAAACCCGATCGCTCAACGGCGAGAGATGCTAAACGCTGCTCGTACTCTTGAACCTGGGATTGATTTCCCTCAAATATACCGTCTAATAATAGGTAAGTAAAAAACAGTGGCCACTCGCATTCAATGTGCTCGAACTGCTTTAATTCTGTGGGTTCGTAATGTAGGCGATCGGCATCTTCCAAAACTGTTTGGTGTCCATCCCGCAGGAACCTTTTGCAGCCATATTCTCCCTGCAATTTTTCGATAATCTTCTTTCTTGTGCGTTCAACTAATTCTCGGTCTTCAACAGCAAAAGCTGGAAAACTAATGATGCTCAACAGAGCCGCATCTACTTCCTTGGAACTAGATTCGCGAGGTAACAGCGATTCTAATGTGATGCGGGTTCTAGCAACTTCGTCTGGCAAAACGTGAATCACAGATGCTTGAGATCCGTTTAATCCGAACAAGTCTAACCCATTGATAGCTTCCAGTGCTGCTTTTGCCATGCCAACTGAACTGGCATTTAATTCGGCATTGCCACGATTGATTTTATTGCCTCTTTCCCAAATTCCATAATCGGGTGTGCGGTAGGCTCTACCAATATAGTACACTAAATTCTGTACGAAATTGACTTCATCGATTGTGAAAATAATGTGCAATCCTGAAGCTGTCATTTGAGCAACCATTAGCAAGAATAGAGAGGTTGCATCTAACTGCAAGTGTCCCCATTCGTCATCGCCGACAACAATATTGCCTGTCTGGGTATTGTATTTGGCGTGTAAGGCATCTAGGGGTAACTGGGTATTTTTAAACCTTTCTACTTTATTTGCTTGCTGCATCATGGCAAACATCAAGCCTCGCATCAGTTTGACTGTACTGTGTTCGAGTTCAAAGGTTCTACCCCGATCGCTATCAATTTTGCGGTAAGCTAGGCCCAAACCCCAGACTGCGAGGATGCTGTAAACATTGTCGCGTACCCAAGCATCGCTGTAGTCGCCGTGGGCGTTAACGGCGGTACTCGCGGGTAGCAAACCGGTAATTGGGCTTTGACGCTTGAGAATGATGCTTTTGATTTGCTGGTAGTAATAATCTAACCGGGTTTGCCTCTGAGCTGTTGTGATCGCCATTTCGTTTTCCTGGTACTTTTTCCTGAGACTAAATGAGTTGCCCTGAATAGACTTTTAAATATATCAGAAATTATATCACTGTGTTTAGCAAATACTACGGAGGTAACGCTCATGTCTCAGAGTCATCACAATCACAACAGTGTTCCTTTTGTCAAAATAGTCTACTCTAAAATCAAGATCAATGGTAAAATTGAGTTAGTGGCGATGGAATGGTATGCAGATGGTTCTGTCAGAAAGTGCGATCGGTAAGTCTGTCGATTTTGGATTTTGGATTTTGGATTGTAGAAGCGCTAAGTAGGGGCGAATGGCCATTCGCCCCTACTGTTACGCATTTAAAATGGTATTGTAGGGTGCGTAGGGGATCTCTTGCCATTCGCCCGTACAAGGCATTTCCCATGTATAGTCAGTGTTCACGAATGGCGCACCCTACATGGATAGTTAGTGGTTTAAATGCGTAACAGCTTATATGTCTGTAGGAAGTTTAGATAAAGTAACATGAATCGATCGCACCCGCAATTTTCAGTGCTGGGACTACCAGTTCACATCTTAGACGATCATGCAGATTGGCTGATCGATCGCCTACATCAAGGATTAGGAAGTCATGTCGTCACGCTGAATGCTGAAATGGCGATGCAAGCCGAACAAAATCCAGCTTTAGCTGATATTATCCATTCTGCGGAACTTGTGATTCCCGACGGTGCGGGAGTTGTACTCTACTTGCGAATCCAAGGCAAAAATGCCAAGCGATTTCCGGGGATTGAATTAGCCGAGTCATTGCTACAACAAGCCGGAAAATTACCCGACGGCGAATCAATCTTGTTTTTTGGAGGTTCGCCCGAAGTTGCGATCGCAGCAGCAGAAACTTGGCAACAGCAGATGAACGGAATATCTATTATATCTCAACATGGCTATCTCTCACCAGAGGCAGAACCAGAATTTCTGGAAACCCTGAAAAAAATCCAACCCAAAATGATTTTAGTCGGATTGGGAGTGCCGCGTCAAGAGTTTTGGATTACCAAACATCGACATCTTTGTCCTCAATCAATTTGGGTAGGAGTAGGCGGCAGTTTCGACATTTGGGCAGGAACAAAAACTCGTGCTCCGGCTTGGTTTTGCGACAATCATTTAGAATGGTTGTATCGACTTTATCAAGAACCTTGGCGCTGGCGCAGAATGTTAGCTTTGCCACAGTTTGCATTCAAAGCATTGGGCAATTTGCGAGGGTGAATAAATTGTAGGCGCTACACTGATAATATAGCAGTCACCAAGGCTATACGCTCAGGATAAACTCCCTCGAAATATCCTAATCATCTTGGTGGTTGCTATAACAACTCATCTACTTAAAATCAATTATGACAGCCCTTTCTCAAAGTAAAGAACCAGTCATTCCCTCTGAAGCAGATACTCAACTTTCTCAGCTAGGTAGTCGCATTCTGGCTGCTTATTTTCAGACAGTTCGCACTTCAACTCAAAAAATTAAAATTGTTGAATCCAATGGTAACGAACAAGTAGTTGATATTCCTTTTGTCGCTTTCCAACTTTTGTTTGAGATCCTAGAACAAATAGCCCAAGGTAAAGCAATTACCTTAATTCCTATTAATGCCGAACTCACCACCCAAGAAGCGGCCCAATTGCTAAACGTATCCCGTCCTTACTTAACGAAATTGTTAAAATCAGGGGAAATTCCCTTTCATCAAGTCGGAAGACATCAACGTATCCGCTTTGAAGATGTTATGAAGTATAAGAAATGGATTGATAATGAACGTTTAAAAGTGCTTGATGAACTGGCATTCCAAGCACAAGAACTGAACATGGGATATGAGTAATTATGGCCTCTAATCCGATCGCGTTATATGATGCGTGCGTATTATATTCTGCTCCATTACGCGATTTGTTGATGCAATTAGCCTTAACCGATCTTTTTCAAGCCCGTTGGACTGACGAAATACATGATGAGTGGATACGCAATGTTCTCAAAAATCGACCTGACTTGACAATAGAGCAGTTGACTCGTACTAAAGATTTGATGAATCGTTATGTCCGTGATTGTTTGGTGACAGGTTATGAATGGATAATTCCTTCTCTTAATTTACCAGATCCTAACGATCGACATATTCTAGCAGCAGCTATCAAATCAGAGGCTAGTGCGATCGTTACATTTAACCTCAAGGACTTTCCACCGTTGATTCTCGACCAATATGAGATTGAGGCTCAACACCCAGATGATTTTATCTTAGACTTAATTGACTTGAATTACCTAAAGGTTGCTAACGCTGTAACAACCTGTCATCAACGTTTGAAAAATCCCCCTAAATCTCTCGATGAATACTTGGAAATTTTGCTGAAGCAAGGGTTACAAAGTACCGTCAAAAGTTTACAACAAATCTACAAATAAAGAAACGGGTTTTTGTTGGTTTGTATTCGACATCAGCAAAGTCTGATATCGTTTCCGGCAGCATCGGAATGATATTATAGCGATTGCTTCTCTAAGAGCTCGCAATGACATATGTATATCAAATATGAAATGATATCATAACCCACATTCCGCACCCCCAACTGGCACATACGCGGATTGAGGGGGTAAAAGTGAA
>NZ_NXIB02000086.1 GCF_002412335.2 Tychonema bourrellyi FEM_GT703 | reverse complement strand
GGCGGGCACGGGGGCACCGCCCCTACAGATAATTGACTGGTTATTTGTTCGACGTAGCGGCGTAAAATTGGAGATAAATAAGCATCTACAACCGTAGTATCTCCCCTAAAAATTAGCTTCATCAGCGGACTAACTTCATGAGATACTGATATTTGAGTAAAGCCGATTTCTTTTGCTATTTCGGCAACTTGTTGTTCGTGTTGCGAGTAGCGATAACCGTGCATAAATACGATCGCACAACTGCGAATTCCCTCATCATAAGCTTGCTGTAACGACGGGATAAATTCGCGATTGACAGCAATTAACTCTTCACCTGTGGCGCTGTAGCGTTCGGCAACTTCGATCGCTCGATCATACAACATTTCCGGCAAAACAATGTGACGTGCGAAGATATTGGGGCGGTTTTGATAACCAATTCTCAGCGCATCGCCGAAACCTTTGGTAATTAGCAGAATTGTGCGATCGCCCTTACGTTCCAGTAAAGCATTTGTCGCTACCGTCGTCCCCATTTTAATCGCTTCAATTTGTGCCGCGGGTATAGGAACATCTGCGGAAATTCCCAAAATATCGCGAATTCCTTGAACTGCTGCGTCTGTGTAGCGATCGGGATTTTCAGATAACAGCTTATGAATCACTAATGTACCATCAGGGCATTTAGCAACAATATCAGTAAAAGTGCCACCTCTATCGATCCAAAATTGCCAGCCAGTGCGATCGCAAAAATCAGTATTCATATTTTTTTCGTAAGTTTTGTTATTTGAATAATTATAAATTATTCAACAAAATTATCTGCAAGTCAATTCATAAATTTCAGAACCTCATACTCAT
This sequence comes from Tychonema bourrellyi FEM_GT703, assembly GCF_002412335.2. Taxonomy (GTDB): domain Bacteria; phylum Cyanobacteriota; class Cyanobacteriia; order Cyanobacteriales; family Microcoleaceae; genus Microcoleus; species Microcoleus bourrellyi. The sequence goes on along the minus strand of NZ_NXIB02000086.1, from coordinate 16,633 downwards.
AAAAATTATATCCGTTTCCAAATCTTAATCTCCCCCAACCAACCAGCACTCACAATCGTCTTCCCATCCCCGCTAATTGCCACAGCACTAACATAGCCAGAATGACCGCTCAAAGTGCCTCTCAAATCACCAGATCGCACATCCCACAGCCTCACACTCTTATCCCAACTACCGCTAACCAACGTGCTGCCATCCCGACTGAATGCCACCGACCAAACCCCGTCTGTATGCCCGCTCAAACGATGAATTAACTGCCCGTTTCCGGCATTCCACAAACCAACAGTGCCGTTGCTATTTCCCGCAGCCAAATTTTTGCCATCGGGACTAAAAGCTACAGACAAAACCGACAAATTTTTGCCGCTAATTGTGCGAATCACTTGACCATTAACTAAGTTCCACAACCTAATCGAACCGTCTTTGCTACCACTAGCTAATACCCCCCCTAGCCCCCCCTTGCTAAGGGGGGGGATTTGAGCTATCGGACTTATGGTAACAGTATTTACTAATCCAGAATGCCCGATCAAAGTTCGTAGTAACTCCCCCGTTTTCGCATTCCAAACTTTTATGGTTTTGTCCCAACTCCCACTCGCTACAAATTGACCATCTGAACTTACAGCTACACTTGAAACCGCACCAGAATGCCCGCTCAAAGTGCGTACAACTGCGCCAGTTTCTAAGTTCCAAATCTTGATGGTTTTGTCATCGCTACCACTAGCTAAAATCTTGCCATCAGCACTCATTGCTACTGCATTTACTGATTCCGTGTGTCCTCGCAGTGTACTTTTTAATTCTCCGCCCGGTAAATTCCAAACAGAGATAGTGCCGTTACTATTTCCGCTGGCAAAATAATCAAAACCAAGGGAAATCGAACTCACTACTTCAGAAGGTGTTTTGAGAGTATTTGTAGCAGCAAAGGCGATCGCACTTGCAGGCTTGCGGGGCGAATTATTAACAGGATTTGAGGGAGTTTTGGCAGTGGGAGATTCAGGGACTATCGGCAACGAAACAGTTGAGCGCCATTTCATGAAAGTATTGATTTCTATCCCCGCCGCCACGATTTTATCCGAATTATTTTCCAGTTTGACAATGCCGTTAATTGCGATCAATCGCCCCGCATCGTCGAGCACTGGGCCACCACTCATGCCCGCTCTCACTAAGTTATTGTATACCAATGTATAACCGTTCCAGGCAGTCTGGCGGCCGGTCAGCAAGCCTTCTGTAGCCAGGAAAATCGGCTGTCGGAGGGAACCGCCAGATATCGGCCAGCCGGCGACGATCGCCTTTTTTCCCGCAGTTGCTGGGGAATTGGCTAATTGAGCGAGGGGATAGCTTTCAGGGCTGCTGAAGGGGACAACTGCCAAATCCATTCCGGGCGATCGGCGGATCAAACTATAGTATACAGAGTGAGATTTTCCGTCGGGAGTGATGACGCGATAGTCACCAGCCTGATCTACAACGTGCCAGTTAGTGAGGATATAGTAAGTGTTGCCTTTTTTTTCTAAAATTACTCCAGAACCGCCCTTTGGCCCTTCTATGCGGACGGTGACTGCCTTAGCAACGGTTTTAACTTGGTCGGCGGTTAAGGCTAGGGCGATTTGAGGTGAGGTGAAGGGGAGAAGTGCGATCGTGCTTAGTGCGATCGAAGCACTCAAAATAGCCGGAATTGTTCTGTTGTAATTCATTTTTTTTTAACTTAACATATCAATATCTCAACTGACGGAAAACTTTTCCGGGTTGTGGCATATTGTGACACAAATTGTAGGTATGGCAATCTTAATTATTTACAAAATCCTGTTAAGCAAATGGGAAGAAATACATGGCATTTAAAAACTGGGACAAAGAATTAAGCGAGGAAAATCTCCGAGAGCAAAAGCAGCAAGGCAAAATGGCAAGAAAGGCGGGCGACCTAAAAAGAATATTTCCGTTAATTCTTGAAATCAAATACACAAAACAAAAATTATGTAGGGTGCGTCAGGATTGATGATTTTCTACAAGCTTGTTAGCTTCGCCCTGACGCACCCTACAGTGAAGGGTTTTTAGGGCAATTTCATGCCAAATCAAACAGCAAAATTTCAGCATCTTCCGTCGCTTCAATCACCAACTCAGACTCATCGCTAACCGCCGCCCCGTCGCCCTTTTCCAAAGCCAAACCATTGAGCAAAACTGAGCCTCGTGCTACTTGCACCCAACCATGCCGATTTGAATCTAAAACATGAGAAACTTGCGAATTTTTATCCAAAATAGCCGCATACAAATCCACATCTTGATTAATTTTTACAGCACCATCTCTAGCATCTCGCGCCGCAACTAACCGTAAATTTCCATGTCTTTCTGCTACTGGAAAATCTCGCTGTTCGTAACTAGGTGACAATCCATTGGTATCTGGTAACAGCCAAATTTGTAGCAGATGAACCGGGTCAGTTTGCGAGTGATTGAACTCGCTGTGCTGAATGCCCGTACCTGCACTCATCCGCTGCACTTCACCGGGTTTAATTACTGCGCCAGTACCCAAACTGTCTTTGTGTTCTAAAGCTCCTTGTAGCACATAAGTAATAATTTCCATGTCCTGGTGGCCATGAGTGCCGAAACCTTTGCCAGGGTTAATGATATCCTCATTAATTACCCGCAAAGAGCGAAAGCTCATATAATTTGGGTCGTAATAATTGGCAAAAGAAAATGTGTGATAACTGTCTAGCCAACCGTGATTTGCGTGTCCTCTGGCTGCACTTTTGCGAATGGCAATCATTTTTTGAATCCTCAATGAAACCTATTTGGGTGTTTCTGGTATGTTTCAAGTTTAGACCGAGTAAAGCTATTATGGGAAGTACGCACTTCAAAGTGCGGTAGTTACCAAAAAGATACTATGCAAGTTACAGTAAAAGGCGATCGGGCAAATTGCCCTGTAGAACGAACTCTAGAGGTAATTGGCGGGCGCTGGAAAGTCTTGATTCTCCGGGAGCTATTTCCAGGAGTGAAGCGTTTTAATGAGCTGCAACGAGCTGTTAACGGCATTACTCAGAAAATGCTGACACAGCAATTGCGCGAGATGGAATCGGATGGGATTGTGCATCGGGAAGTTTACTTGCAAGTACCGCCGAAAGTTGAATATTCCCTAACAGCTTTGGGCGAAAGTCTCAAACCGATTATTGATACGATGCACGAATGGGGAATTCAGCATTTGGTCATAACCAAATCTATAATATAACTCATAAATAAAATTTATGCTACTATGAAAAAGCAACACAATAAATTTAGTCACTTGACGGCAATTGAAAGAACTTACCTGTCATTTCCAGCAAAACAATTGTTAGATAAAAACCTGCTAAAAGGTAAAATTTTAGACTTTGGGTGCGGCTTTGGCAACGATGTAAAATTATTGCAGCAAAAAGGATTTGATGTTAAAGCTTATGATCCTTATTATTTCCCGGAATATCCCGAAAATAAATTCGATACAATCATCTGTTTTTATGTTTTGAATGTTTTGTTTCCCGAAGAACAAGCTAATGTGCTGATGGAAGTGTCGCATTTGTTGAAGCCGGGAGGTAAAGCATATTTTGCAGTGAGAAGGGATCTCAAAAAAGAAGGCTTTCGAGAACATTACGTTCACAAAAAACCTACTTATCAGTGTATCGTCAAACTTCCCTTTAAGTCAGCACACTTAGATGAATCTTGCGAGATTTACGAATATGTTCATTACAATCATCAAAGAAATTCATCTAACAATTGTATATTTTGCAATCCGCATAAGCATCTAATTTTAATAACTGAATCAGCAACAGCTTATGCTATACTTGATGGTTATCCCACCAGCAAAGGTCATGTTTTAATTATCCCCAAGCGTCACACTGCTAATTATTTTGAACTACCGTTTCGAGAACAATCAGCTTGTTGGTTTATGGCTAATAAGGTGCAAGATATTTTAACTAAAGAATTTCAGCCTGATGGTTTTAATGTGGGGATAAATATTAATAAAGATGCAGGTCAAAGTCGAAGTCATGCTGCTATTCATATTATCCCCCGCTACCGAGGCGATGCGACTGGTCACAAAGGAGGCATGAGGTATGTGATTCCTCAAGTAAAAAATAAAGATTTGTAAATTGCACGAAAATCGATCGCCAACCACTTTGAGAGTTAAAATATACTTTAACGTCTAAAACTACACCTTAGCAACAGTTTCACATTCTGTTTATGTCTAAGCGCAAAAAGCAAGAATGGCTCAAGGAAACCCTAGAGCTCAAAGAGAACCATAACTGGAAGTCAAAACCGGGAACTCGCATCTTTGTCGCCGGAAGAGGAGCTGTCCGTTTTGATGTCCCCGATGATTGGCATTTTGAACCCGATACAAAGTCGTTCCGGTTTACTGACAAAAAACCGCCGGATGATGATTGTGGTTTAGAAGTTTCGTTTAATTTACTTCCCCCCGGAAACTGGGCAGATTTTCCCTTGGCTCCGCTATTGAAGCAAGTGGCAGAAGAGGATAGTCGAAATCCATTCGACATGGGAGAAATTATCCAACTGAATCGACAAACTGCCCGAATTGTATGGACGGAATTCAAATTTATCGACCCTCCAGAACAGCGGGAAGCTTATTCGCGAATTTGTGTTGGATTGGGTTCTAATGTTCAGTGTTTGATTACTTTTGATTACTGGGTTGATGATGCTGAACGTTTGACTCCTGTCTGGGATACGGTGATGGAAACGTTAGTTTTAGGGTTGTTTATTAGCGACCCTAGAACGGGATTTGCACGACCAGATTAGATATAATATGCCTAGTTTGAAACGGTGGTATTGTGAGTTTAAATCCCCGATTTTTTGAATAAGTCGGGGATCTAAATCTCTCAGGTATTTATCGTGCAGCAAACAGCAATATAAAATTATTATCGAAGTGCGATCCTCTTCGAGGGCTGCGCTAACGCACAAATGCAGTAAAATTATCCCACCATCCCGCATCTACCAAGCCCCCAGCCCATGCTTTGCGATTACCTAGTACAAATCCTGACTGCCCGCGTCTACGATGTTGCCCAAGAAACTCCCCTAGAAGTCGCCCCCAATCTATCAGCGCGACTCAACAATCAACTGCTGCTGAAGCGCGAGGATATGCAGTCGGTGTTTTCCTTCAAACTGCGCGGTGCGTATAACAAAATGGCGCAACTTTCGCCGGAATTGCTGGCAAAAGGGGCGATCGCAGCTTCTGCTGGAAATCACGCCCAAGGAGTCGCCCTCGCCGCCCGCCACCTCGGAACTCGCGCGGTCATAGTCATGCCCGTAACTACGCCCCAGGTCAAGGTAAATGCGGTGATAGCCCGTGGTGGAGAGGTGGTTTTACATGGGGATACTTACGACGATGCTTACGCCTTTGCGCGCCAATTAGAGGCGGAAACAGGCATGACTTTTGTTCACCCTTTTGATGACCCCCATGTGATTGCGGGACAGGGGACGATCGGCATGGAAATTCTGCGACAACATCAGAAACCAATTCATGCAATTTTTGTAGCTATTGGCGGCGGTGGATTGATTTCTGGAATTAGTGCTTATGTGAAACGATTGCGGCCAGAAATTAAAATTATTGGTGTGGAACCTGTCGATTCGGATGCGATGAATCAGTCTTTGAAAGCGGGGAAACGGGTGCGTTTGTCGCAGGTTGGTTTATTTGCTGATGGCGTGGCTGTACGGGAAGTGGGGGAGGAAACTTTTCGACTTTGCCAGCAATATGTGGATGAGATTATTCTAGTGGATACGGATGATATTTGTGCGGCGATTAAGGATGTTTTTGAGGATACGCGATCGATCTTAGAGCCTGCTGGTGCATTGGCGATCGCAGGTGCGAAAGCTTACGTGGAACGGGAACAAATCGCAGGAGAAACGTTGATTGCTGTTGCTTGCGGTGCAAACATGAATTTCGATCGCCTGCGTTTTGTAGCAGAAAGAGCGGAGTTTGGTGAACACCGAGAAGCTATTTTTGCAGTGACAATTCCCGAACAACCAGGAAGTCTTCGCAGATTTTGCGAGTGTCTGGGAAAGCGCAATTTAACTGAATTCAGCTATCGAATTGCGGATGAAAAAGCAGCACATATTTTTATCGGCGTGCAAATTCAAAACCGCGCTGATGCGATAAAAATAGCGGCCAGTTTTGAAGATTGTGGCTTCAAAACTTTGGATTTAACTGATGATGAGTTAACGAAATTGCACTTGCGGCATATGGTGGGTGGGCGTTCGATGCTGGCAGATCATGAGTTGTTTTATCGCTTTGAATTTCCCGAACGTCCGGGTGCATTAATGAAGTTTGTGGGTTCGATGAGTCCTAACTGGAATATCAGCGTTTTTCACTATCGGAATAATGGGGCTGATTACGGGCGAATTGTGGTGGGAATTCAGGTGCCACCGGATGAGATGAAAGAGTGGCAAGCTTTTTTGGATACGTTGGGTTATCAATATGGGGATGAGAGTCAGAATCCGGCTTATAAGTTGTTTTTGAGGTAGGGTTTTTTGGGTAGTCCTGTCAAGGTGATTGCGGTGTCCCTACAATATTATTTTGGGGTAGGGACACCTCACTGTCCATTAGTGTCAACTTAAGGTCAAATGTAGTCAGAGACTGCTGTTTGACGATTAGGCCTAGATCCCCCCTAACCCCCCTTAAGAAGGGGGGGACAAGAACTTTCTCAAAGTCCCCCTTCTTAAGGGGGATTTAGGGGGATCTATACTCAGGTAAAAGCGAGATTTATCAAGGTTTTCAGGCTTAAGTTGACACCAATGCTCACTGTCATCTTTCCACAGCAAGCCTGATAGATCAAGCTCGGCAATCACCTTGACAGGGCTAACAAAGCAAACCCCAATGCCAGCAGCAAACCGCTCGAAAAATGCAGGGTGACTGCGATAAACTTAGAGTTGCTGACTTGTGTGGGTTGGTCGTGATAGTTTGTGACATGGCGGCAAAGGTCGATCGCAAAAAACACACTCCCAAAAATCAACAGCGTCCAAATTGGGAACATTCGCAACGCCACAAACAGCACAGTCAAAGCATAAACGCTACCGCATAACCACTGCAACAACTCAGCACCTTTCTTTGTACCCAGCCGAACAATTGGCGACTTTTTACCCGCAGCCAAATCGTCCGCAATTTGATGAAAGTGCGAACAAAATAAGATAATACTCGTAGTAATTCCCACGATAATCGAAGCTGCAAAATTTGTGGCAGACCAAGTTTGAGTTTGACTGTAATAAGCAGCGGCGAGTGCTAGGGGGCCGAAGGTGAAAAAGCAGATAAACTCCCCTAAACCCTGATAGCCCAAACGAAAAGGAGGCCCTTGATAAGTGTAGCCGAGGGCGCAACACAAAACTACCAGCAAAATCACTGTTGGGTCTTGTTGCCACCAGGAAATAGCGCAGATTCCCGACACTCCCAAAGCTAAAAATAGATTAGCCAACCAGAAAATTAAAGCTTTATTTCCGGTTAGATTAACCAAGGAATGTGCTTTGTTTTTATCTATGCCTGTTTCCGAGTCAAATACATCATTGGTGAGATTCAACCATGCTATAATTAAAATGGCTGAAATTAAAAAAGTCGAGAAAATTGACGAATTAATTGTTTTAGTTTCGGCAAAGGCAATGGCAGTTCCTACCGAAATGGGAATCACGGCAACGGTGTACATCGGTGGCTTGATTGCCGCTAGCCACAATTTACTATTTGAACGTTCAATTAACTTGGTTGTCATTACACAAACTGGATTCAATTGATAGCAGCTTAGTAATTTTACAGTTTTATTGGTGAACAAAGTCTACTCTCGATCGGGTTGAGTGCGCGGCGGACATCCAAACACAGGCTGTGGCGGTACTCAAACAGCGCCAGTAGCCCGTCTGTAAACCGCTGCGGGGGCGATCGACTTTTGCCGAAGTTAAGCGATCGATCTATAAAGTTTTGTGTCTAAATGTTTCGTGCGATCGACCTCTCGTTGGTTTTTTTCCTCAACAGAGCCCAAACACAGAGGAAAACGCCAAAGGTGATGTTTGGCGATCGCCCTCCCGTGCTTAGATCGAAATAGAGGTTCTAGCGAGACAAACTCGCACTCTTGCTGACAAATCTGCTATTCTCGCTTTCATGACAGTAATACCGCACCGCGCTAATCTTTTGCAAAACCGCAATCAACTGCATCAGTTGCTGTTAGATTGCCAGCAGTCTTTAACTGACAAATATCAAACCAAAATAGTTAGTATTTCTCAGGAGATTTACCCCCTCGATCCGCTAGCTGTACTGCAAGAGATTTCGGAACCTTGTCAGCGGCACTTTTACTTTGAAAAAAGAGACCCCATTCCAGACAAAAGTTTTGCGATTGCCGCCCTTGATTCGGCAATCCATCTCACAGTAGCAGGAAGCGATCGATTTGCTGCCGCGCAAAACTTTATTCGTTCCACACTTGCTAGTACAATTACCATTGGTGCAGAACGCTTGCCATTTAGCGGGCCTCACTTTTTTTGTAGCTTTGCTTTTTTTGATGATAATATCTACGACAATTCTTACTTTCCACCCGCTACCATATTTTTACCAAAATGGCAAATTACCCGACAACAAGATAGCTGCATCCTCGTCGCAAATGCCCTGGTAGAAAAAAATATAAACGTTAAAAATATCGCTGAAAATATTTGGCAAACTTTTGATAAAATTGCATCTCGCAAATACCCTAAATTAACTAACTATATCAATAATTCGATATTTTTCAAGCAAATACCTGTAAATGATGCCAATCGATTTAAAACATCTGTCAAGTCGGCGTTAGAATTGATCGAGTCTAAATATTTTAGTAAGATTGTTTTATCCCAAGCAATAAATGTGCTTTCTCAAACCAGCTTTAGTGTCATCGATTCATTGAACAACTTACGCCTCAGTTATCCAGGTTGCTATGTATTTTCAACCACTAACGGCAAAGGTCAAAATTTTATCGGTGCTAGTCCAGAACGCTTAATTAGCATTCACAATAATCAATTGTCAACGGATGCTTTAGCTGGTTCAGCGCCGAGGGGGAAAACGGAGGCAGAAGATGCCAATTTAGCGAGAGGTTTATTGCAGAGTGAAAAAGATATTCGAGAACATCAAGTTGTGATTGATTTTATAGTCGATCGCCTGTATAAACTTGGGATGATTCCCAATTATTCCGCAATTCCCAGGCTGCTGCAACTATCAAATATTCAGCATTTGTGGACACCCATAACTGCTCAAATTCCGACTGATATTCATTTATTAAATATTTTAGCTCAACTGCATCCAACCCCAGCGGTGGCAGGCGTGCCGAGAGATATCGCCCTAGAGCAAATTCGTCGGTGTGAAAGTTGCGATCGCTCTTTGTACGCAGCACCCATCGGCTGGATAGATGCCCGTGGTAATGGGGAATTTGCCGTCGGTATTCGATCGGCATTAATCGATGGCGATCGGGCTATACTTTATGCTGGTGCCGGAATTGTCGCAGGTTCGGAACCCGAAAAAGAACTAGCTGAAATTCAGCTCAAATTACAACCACTTTTAAATGCTTTAGTTTAGCAATATATTAGAAAAATGATTGATTTTCGCAACACAAACACCCTCTGGTCTTCAATATTAGCCGAAACTTTACAGCGTCTAGGATTAACTACCGCCGTGATTTGTCCCGGTTCGCGATCGGCACCATTAACAATAGCCTTTGCCCAGAACAACCAAATCGAAACTATTCCCATACTAGACGAACGTTCAGCCAGCTTTTTTGCATTAGGAATCGCCAAAAAATCCCATTTGCCAACAGCACTGATTTGCACCTCTGGAACCGCCGCAGCCAACTTTTATCCTGCGATCATAGAAGCCAGAGAAAGTCGAATTCCGTTGCTAATATTCACAGCCGATCGACCTCCAGAACTGCGCGATTGCCATGCTGGGCAAGCGATTGACCAAATTAAAATCTACGGCAATTATCCCAACTGGCAAGTCGAATTAGCCATACCTTCTGCGGAAATAGCAATGTTAGGATATTTGCGACAGACAATAATCTATGCTTGGGATCGATCGCAATTTCCCACTCCTGGCCCCGTTCACCTCAATATCCCCTTTCGCGATCCACTGATACCCATTTCAGACATTGCTGTAGAAGCTTTAGAAACACAGTTTAATCCCGAAGATTTCTTTGCAGGATTAGAACCCATTTTTGCAGGAGAAACCTCTACCCCCCCCAGCCCCCCCTTGTTAAGGGGGGGAGAAGAAAGTACAATCCAACAATGGCAAAAGTGCAGCAGAGGAATAATTATTGCGGGAGTTGCACAGCCTCAATTTCCAGAGAAGTATTGCAGTGCGATCGCCCAAATGTCAAAATTATTAAACTGGCCAGTTTTAGCAGAAGGACTATCCCCACTCAGAAACTACGCTCAACTTAACCCCCATCTAATTTCCACCTACGATTTAATCCTACGAAACCGCGAACTAGCAGATAAATTAACCCCAGAAATCGCCATTCAAATCGGAGACTTACCCACAAGCAAAGAACTGCGAAACTGGTTAGACAAAACCCAACCAAAACGATATATCATCGACCCCAGTCATCACAACTTCGATCCCCTACACGGCAAAACAATTCACCTGCGAACCTCTCCAGAAAATCTCGCCACTGCTATCTCCCTTCATGTCCCCCCCCTTAGCAAGGGGGGGTTAGGGGGGGTTCAAGATCGGGGCAACCACGGGGGGATTGCCCCTACAGACAATGAAACAGCCCTGGGGTTAGGGGGGGTTCTAACCTCTCCATCAAACGAATACCTCCAACTTTGGCACAACACAGAAACCCAAGTCAGACAAACAATAGACCAAAAATTATCAGCCATTAACAACATCATCGAACCCAAGATTTCTTGGCTGCTTTCCCAGAATTTGCCAGCCGGAACACCGATATTTATTTCTAACAGTATGCCCGTCAGAGATGTAGAGTTTTTTTGGAAGCCGAACAACTTAGAAATAAAACCTTTTTTCAATCGCGGCGCTAACGGCATAGACGGCACATTGTCAACAGCTTTAGGAGTTGCACACCGCAATCAAAGCAGTATTTTATTAACAGGAGATTTAGCACTTTTGCACGATACGAACGGTTTTTTAATTAAACATAAATTTGTCGGTTATTTGACAATTATTTTAATTAATAACAACGGCGGTGGGATTTTTGAAATGTTGCCCGTTGCCAAGTTTGACCCGCCATTTGAAGAGTTTTTTGCCACGCCGCAGCATATCAATTTTGCTCAGTTGTGTGCAACTTATAGCGTGGAACATGAGATAATTAACGATTGGGAGCAGTTAAAAGAAAAATTAAGTTTGCCCTCAAATAATGGCATTCGCGTCTTAGAATTGCAAACAGACAGGCGCGTCGATGCTAAATGGCGACAAAACAATCTAAGTAAATTTGCCCAAGGTTCGTAATTTTCAGGAATGACGCACTCCGACCAAAGAAACCGGGTTTTTAACTAATTCTAGGGCTGCAACGAAGTATTCCGCAAAAAACGTGGAGATTTTGCAGTCTTTAACTATCGATCGCTCTGATTCAAAATAGCCTCAATTTGATTTTGTACTTGTTCGAGTTCTCGGCGTTTGTCAGCCAGCCAAACTTTTTGGGCTTCGCATTCTTTTTGATTTTGTCGATCGCGCTTTTCCTGCTGTTCCAATAAATTATCCCACACCGAGATCGCTTTTGACATCACATTATTACTCGTCTCAATTCGCTTCTCGAATAATGCAATAATTCTTTCTTGTATCTTATCCAAAATAGACTGTGAAGATTCATCAAAATTCTTAAACCCTAACTCACAAACTTTTTCCTTGATTTGACCTTTAACTGTATCGCCATCTAAGAAACTCAAGCCCAAACCTCCACCAAGACCCGCAACTATTGTCCCTAAAATTACTGGGATAATACCAAGTGGAAGAGCGATTAACACAGCAGCCGCGACAGCACCAATTCCCAAACCGCCCATGAATCCGCCGTCACCAATATCGTCAATTGATTCAGCAATCCCGCTTCCACTTGTACCAATTTCGCCCAAATTACCTGCCATCGCCAAATTATTAAATTGACTGACAAGGTTACTACTCAGTTGCTTATCGAACTTTTGAAACTCCTGCCGAATTGCATAAATCTCTTCATCTATTTGACTATTTAAAGCTCCCATATTCTGTTGTAAAATAGACTGTACTTTTTGAGTAGTCCAATCTTCTATTTCTTGGGTGATATCTTCCACAAATTGATCTGAATAATCTTTAGTCAACTCTTTTTGACTCCACATATGCGAATGCTCAGAAGTCCAGAGAGCGCTTTTTGCGATCAGGCGTTCTGCCAATCCTTCTAGCCATTCATTCCAAGATTCAATAGCTTCTTCTACACATTTCTCCATCAGTTCATCCGCTAAAAGTTTGACTTTCACATCGCGGCCGCTTGCTTCCGCCATCAGTTCAAATATTTTCAGTTTATCTCCTGGAGAAACTGTCAATTTTCCTTCTAGGATTTTCCTCTCTTGAGTCAATTCAGCGCAGCCAGTGTTAATAATTTGCTTAATTCCGGCGGCAGATTGCTGAAGTGCGATCGCCCCCCGTTCAACTGTCAAAAACTGTTCGAGAGATTTAGTAAAATCCTGAAAAGATTTCACATACTCATTTTCCGTCCCGTCCAAAGTAGCATCAAGTGCAGATTGAGCCGAAATCAAATGAATCCGGTTTTCACCAGCGATCAAATTTGGTTGTTTCACAAAGTTTTCTACCTTTACTTTTACCTGTTGACGGCTTCCTTCCCGACGCAGCAAATCAGCAAAATTAACTAAAACAAAAATATTCTTCGCCGCTTCATCATCTTTCCCCGGATTCAACTTTTTTTTCAAATACAACAGCAGTTCCCGCTCTGTTTTTGTCAAAGCATTTTGAGCGTTAGTCAAGAAAATCACAGCATCAGTTGTTTTGAGAACCTGTTCAGTAACTAAAGTGCGTTCCGCGTGTTCGTTCAATCCGGGAGTATCAATAATTTCTACACCATTGGTACACAATTCGAGATTCGGATGCTCGAAAATGATTTCTTCGATTTCTGAATTAACAATTTCATCTCCAAAAGAACCTAAAGCCGCTTCCTCCGAAATTGAAGCTTTCTCTTTATATTTCTGCGGTGAAATCTCTTCCTCGCGTCCATCTTTGTATTTGCAAATCACCCGCTGCTGCGGCCCGTATTTCAAAACCGTTACCGTACCGCTACAGGGAATATCCCGCACCGGTTGAATTTCCTCACCCAGCAAAGCATTGAGCAAAGTAGATTTGCCTTTACTAAACTCGCCGACAACAGCCACGCGAAAACATTGAGATTTCAATCTCTGAGATATTTTTGTTACTTCTTCTGTTAAATTAGGAGATAGCACGTTGCGATCGCTGCCATCTCGCAGAGTTAAACCTAGTTTTCCACAAACAGCATCCAGTTGTTGCCAATACTCCTGAAACTTTTTCAACTCCTGATATGACGAGACTGAATGTTTGCGATTTTTTTGCTGTTTCGGTTTTGCTCGCAAATGTTCGATAATATGACTAGCAGCACGGACAAACATAGAATCGAGAGATTGAAATCGTGCGGGATCGAGTAACGAGTGAACTTCTGCTAAAGCTGCTGTATCGCTTATTGTTTGACTGCTAAAACTCGCTTCTAAAACAGTCAAATATCGTGCATCAACTCCGAGTCGATCGGCAATGAGGGTCAAATACTGTTTTTCGCGTTTATCTATTGTCCCATCTGCCGCCGACATCTGATAGCCAAAACTAATCAGCAGTAGTTTTTCCTCCTCAGAAAAACACGCAGTCAGCGCCAACAACACCGTCAATTTCTTGTAAACTTGCTGTTCTCGCACACTCTTAACCATCAGCATTACCAATTGGCGCAAACTGTTGTTAGCGGGGATGAGTTCCGTCAAAGTTGTCCGCAAGTGCTGGATTTCCTCAGCGTCAACCGTACCGTCGGCATGGATGACTCCCAACAACACCGTCACCAGCCCCGCCAGAAAAAGCACAGGCGGAGTAATATCCTCTTGTCGGAGTCTTTGCCCTGTCAGCAGCGAAACAAGCTCAACCGTTTGCGAACTAATTAGCGAAGTGTCCATTTGCAGGGCCTGCTGATAATTTTTTTTATTTAAACTATCATAATATATTAGTTATTCTGTGGTTAGCTACCAGGGTAAAAATTGATGATGAACTTTGTATTTCCCCCGGCGGTACAGGCTGCGATCGAGGCTGGCAAGTACACACAAGTGTTTACATCGGCTGGAGTGCCGATCGGCATAGCGAGAGATGCAGCGACGGGACAGTTTGCGGCCCATGCCGTTGGCGCGGCCCTCAACAATAGCCCTCTCTCCCCCTTAGTGTCTCCCGTGCAGCTTGCAATGGGTGGCTTGCAGATGTACCAAAATCACATGGGCTTTCAAGCCGTCCAAAACAGTTTGGGGGTGCTGCAAGCGACTACAGCCGTCATTGGTGTGGGAGTTGCGGCTGGGGTAGCTTTGTCTGCGGTGAATTTGCACCAGACATTGAAACTAAAAAAAGCGGTAGAGAGGCTGGAAGTTAAAGTAGAAAATGGTTTCATCAATTTAGAACAACTTGTGAAAGGCCAAGGCGCCCAAATTAAGCAATTAATTGCCGAAGTTGTTGCCGATCTAAAATTTGAGAATCATCGTTTAGTTTTAGTGCGGGCTTACGGGTTATTTAATCAAGCAATTCAACGAATGCGATCGGCTTTGCAACTGAAAGATATCAACCGCCGCAACGCTGAAATTGATGCGGCGCGGGGGATGCTGTTTGAAGCTTTAGCCGATTACAGAAACCCGCAGTTGTTGTCAGAAACTTGTGCGGCGGGACAGTTGCGCCGGTTAGAGTGCAGTTGGACGATCGAACAAAGTATTATCGCGACTTATCAGGTGCAAAATGAGTTTGGTGCTGCGGGCGATCGCATCTCTCAGCTTCAACAACAAATCCGTCAAGACGGCCTCGGTATTATACAATGCTGCGACTCTGACGACGAGCTAGATTTTCTGTTTCCTGAAATCACGCGCATTCACAATCACGATTTAGTTGTATTAGAGACTTGGCAAAATCAGATTGACTGGATGAAAGCTTTGCCGCCAAGTGAATTAAAACAGTTACAAAGTGCTGATTTAAGTAAATCTGACTCGACTGTTAAGGTGGAGAAAAACTCAGCCGCGACAGCTTTAGCGATACCCGATGAACAGTTATTTTATGAAAATTTGCGGCCGAAGTCTCATTTTTATGCGCTTCGCACTCAACTTGAACTGATGCTCGATCGGGAGCAGCGTCCAGAGTATGAAGATTATATCATTGATCAAGGGGAAATAGCAGGTCATAAAAGTTTAGTATCGTCGAATTTGGAGAAAGCATCAGATTTGGCTGTTGCTAATCTTTTTTGGTACTTCAGAGTCCGGGATGAATCGGAAGAGGAATTAGAACTAGCGAACACCCCGTAGGTTGGGTAGAACGAACTAAAACCCAACGCAAAGGAATGATTAATGTTGGGTTTCGTTAGTCAATATAACCTGTGGTTGCTAATACCCCAGAAAAAACTTTGAATCTATAAACACGGAGCGATCGCAAAATGGATGAATTTGTTAGAAAAGCAGCAGCACTGGGATTACCCGCAATTATGCTGTTAATTGTGATGGCAACTACAGGTTTAGCAGGTGCGGCTGCAATTACAACAGCTTTAGCAACGTTAGGTGGCCCAGCAGGTATGTTAGGCGGAATTGCGCTGCTTGGAATCATTGGTTTAGCTACAGAAATGTTGTCTAAATATGGCCTTGAAGCGTTGCTAATTGCCATTTACCGACAGCGTATTCAAAACGGAGAATCAAGATTGAATATCCGCAAAGAAATTCGCAAATTACCTATCTCTAGAGAGCTAAGACGCAGGCTTGACGAAGAGTTTGGCTGCTAAGAGATAAGTAGAATTAAGATTCGTAACCCATCTTTTTCTCAACGCAAACGCACAGGATATCTGTAGGGTGAGCGCTGCTCATCGCTACAGGAGGAAGTTATAAAAATGCGATCGGCTCTTCTCTTGAGGAAAGCACAAAGCACGGTTGGAACAAAAAAGTTAGGAACATACAGTTTAAGGAGTTAAAATCTAATGCAACTAATTTTGGCAGAATTTTGTGGATGCTGGGGCTGTTCTTGGTGGGAGAACATTATCACCATCATCTTGGTTAGTCTGAAGGGTAAGGGTGCTGTACTATTGCTGGGATTATTGCTGATACCGATAGTTTTGGTGGTGCTAATATTGCTATTATGCTTGATGCCAGCTTTTGAATTTATTGCTAGTTTTGGGAGAGACAAACAAGATATCAAAAACCTAAACAATTCTCAGGAACAAGACCCAACTATTTTATCAGCAGGGGCTAAGTTTGTCGGTCGTAAAGCAGCTAAATATTTG
This sequence comes from Tychonema bourrellyi FEM_GT703, assembly GCF_002412335.2. Classification (GTDB taxonomy): domain Bacteria; phylum Cyanobacteriota; class Cyanobacteriia; order Cyanobacteriales; family Microcoleaceae; genus Microcoleus; species Microcoleus bourrellyi. The sequence continues at coordinate 179 of NZ_NXIB02000086.1, read as the reverse complement.
GGTCGTAAATTGAGAGAAAGAAACAAACATGAAGATGTGAACAATCTAGATTAGTCTCAGCAAAGAGATAAACATAACAACAACCCAGATCGGTATCCTTTCTCTATTTGTTGTTTAATCATCTCAAACAACAAAGCCCCTTTCTTGCATGAAGAAAGAAGCAATGTATCTTATCAATA
>NZ_NXIB02000085.1 GCF_002412335.2 Tychonema bourrellyi FEM_GT703 | reverse complement strand
CCGGCGCTTTATTAATATACTTACTTCGCAAGGTGTTGTCAAGCGTTTTGTGAAACTATTTTTCACCTTTTTTGAAAAGTATACAGGGAGACGGTTTGAGCTGTTCACTCTCCTCCGGCATTTTCTGCTTGACTCTTCTTTTCGGTGTTTTCCTCAAGACTGACCCGGAATTTGGGTTTTTGGCGGGGATTCTGGTTTGGGTATGGAGAACTTTTCAGGGGTTCAACATCGTGGGACTAACCAAGTAAGCAGGTTAGGAGTACATATATATATGTAGCAATCCTCAAAGCGGTTATGGCCTGGACTGGAAGTTGGGGGTCGATCGCCCCAAGATCGCCCAAAACCCCATAATTACGACATCTGTCAGACATTTACTCCCACTATCAAGTTCTCTGGCGTGAAAAAAGTGGAGTCTGGCAGAGGTTCAACTGAGTGTGGTAACACCATAGACTTATAGATTAAGCCGTCAGACCAAATTGGTGACTTCTGTGGTTTGCCCTGTGGGAGCCTTCCAGTAATGCCGATCGCACAACCGATCGCCTAAAATAGATTGAGGCTAGCTAAGGCCAATGGGAATACAACCAAAGTTGAGATGGCTTTACCTTGGAGCGATCGCACCATCTCACGCGCATTACAAAAAAGACGACCTAGAGCCAGTATTTTTATATATAAGATGAAATATCTCTGAGGGTAACGGGTTGTCTCAGGGTGCGATATTCACAAATTTAAAATCCAAAATTCAAAATCGAATGAGTTACTGCCTAAATCCTAGCTGTTCCAAGCCGCAAAACCCGGACGCAGCCAAACTCTGCAAAAATTGTCGATCGAAACTGCTGCTGCGCGATCGCTATCGGGCGATCAAGCCGATCGGACAAGGCGGCTTTGGCAGAACATTCCTCGCCGTTGACGAAGACAAACCCTCAAAACCTCGCTGCGTCATCAAACAATTTTTACCCCCTGAAGTCGCGCTAATCCCCTCAGCCAGCAATCGCAACAGCAAAAAAGCAGCCGAACTTTTTGAACAAGAAGCAATGCGATTAGACGAATTGGGCAAACATCCTCAAATTCCCGAATTATTAGCATATTGCATCCAAGACAGCCGACAATATGTAGTCCAAGAATTTATCGACGGGCAAAACTTAGCACAAATTGTAGCAACAGAAGGCATTTTTACAGACAATCAAATTCAAGACTTACTCAATAGCTTACTGCCCGTACTTCACTTCATCCACTCACACAATGTTATTCACCGAGATATCAAACCCGAAAACATCATTCGCCGCGCAGACAAAGAATTAGTTTTAGTAGACTTTGGTGCCGCAAAAATTGCCACAGGTACAGCGTTACTCAAAACAGGAACCAGCATTGGTAGTCCCGAATATATCGCCCCAGAACAAGCCAGAGGCAAAGCATTCTTCACCAGCGATTTATATAGTTTAGGCGTAACTTGCCTTTATTTACTAACTCAGGTTTCCCCCTTTGACCTTTTCGATCCGGGCGAAGATGTCTGGATATGGCGGCAGTATTTGGCGAACAACCCAATCACGGAAGAATTGGGTAAAATTTTAGACAAAATGATTGAGAATGCTACTAACCGTCGCTATCAAACGGCGGTAGAAATATTAAAAACATTAAATCCACAAGCAGCAATAAATCTTACTGTTACCCCAACAATTAGCAAGCCAGATCAACCCACATTCATTCATAATTCGTCCCAACAGCCAACTTTCAAATGGCAATGTATTCATACTTTGACAGGACACAAGAATTTGATTTCATCTGTTGCTTTTAGCCCCAATGGAGAAGTCATCGCTAGTGCTAGCGATGACAAAACAATCAAACTTTGGCGAGTACAAGATGCACAAGAAATTACTACGATCGCAGGACATACAAACTCTGTTCATACAGTAGCTTTCAGCCCTGATGGAAATATCCTTGCTAGCAGCAGCCACGATAAAACAATCAAACTTTGGGGAATGAAAGATGGGCAAGAAATTTGCACTCTTGCTGCTCACGGTAACTCGGTTTATGGCGTAGCTTTCAGCCCGGACGGAGAAATTTTGGCTAGCAGCAGTTGGGACAGAACAATTAAGATTTGGCGAGTCAAAGACGGGCAAGAAGTTCGGACACTTACTGGTCACATAAATTTAGTTTATGGCGTAGCTTTCAGCCCGGACGGAGAAATTTTGGCTAGCAGCAGTTGGGATAGAACTATCAAGATTTGGCGAGTCAAAGATGGGAAACTAATTCGCACACTAACAGGGCATACAGACTGCGTTCGCTGTATCGCTTTCAGTCCCAATGGAGAGTTTCTTGCTAGCGGTAGTCACGATAATACTATAAAAATTTGGTGGATCAAAGATTGGCAAGAGGTTTTAAGTATTACTGGTCATTCTTGGTATGTGGATTCGGTTGCTTTTAGTCCTGATGGCGAAACTATTGCTAGCAGCAGTAATCAAACTATTAAGATTTGGCAAGTCAAAGATGGTCAAGAAGTTTGTAATATTACTGGCCATACAAATTCTGTTTATTCTGTTAATTTCAGCCCGGAAGGAGATTTTATGGCTAGTGGGAGTAGTGACAGAACAATTAAGATTTGGCACAAGGTTATCGTGTAACTATTATTGCCAAGTTATTCCCAAACAGAATACTCCAATAGACCTCTCCAATAATTATTGTGGAACAGGCATCCTGCCTGTTTAAGTCAGGCTTTTCTGAAGAGGTCTAATGATGCGCCTCAGCTTATTTGCCTGCATTCCGGTAAAAAAGCTGATTATTTGCCGAACTATCTTCCGAATCACTTTTCATCCGGAATAAGAGCCAAATCCAAAGATATATGGAGAGAAGTTCCCGATGCCCCAATGCAGGAATGCCACCTAAAGCCCACATAGAATCTCACCTGACGGCAGAGGAACTCAAAATTCGCTACCGGCAGGCAGAAAACACTACAGAGTCTCGCCGCTGGCACTTGCTGTTGTTGGTTTCCAGAAATTGGACTATCAAGCAAGCAGCTCAAGTTATAGGCATCAACTATGATTACGCCAAAGAAATTGTCCAGCGCTATAACCGAGAAGGGCCTAACTCTGTGAAAAACCGCAGTAGAGACCGCCAGCCACCTCCTGCTAAATCTTTGCTGAATCCAGAACAGCAAGAAGAATTGCGACAAGCGCTGCAAGGCTTGGCCCCCGACGGCGGAATTTGGACTGGTCCTAAAGTAGCTCGCTGGATTGCTGAAAAGACTGGTAAAGCTCACGTCTGGCCTCAACGTGGGTGGGATTACCTAAGTCGCTTAGGTGTTGACTGGCGACGCAGGCGGCGAAGGTAGATGATAGATTGTATTTAGTGTGGGGCGAGCGTTGAAATGCGATCGCCCTTTTTTGATCGATTATAGCAACCCTAAATCATTTGCGTAATTATTGTAGGGGCAATCCCCCCGTGGTTGCCCCGATAGATAGGGGGTAGGCACGGGGGCACTACCCCTACAAATTTATATGAATGATTTAGGATTGCTATATCACGGTTGATCTTTGCATAGCATTCCTCAGTCAAAATCTAAAATCCAAAATCTAAAATCTAAAATAGTTTGACTCTTGTAACCATAGCTGCTTATATTGAGTGTGGTTGTGTTAAGGGAGTTAACTATGCTGGGGATTGGGCGTTTTTTGTCTGCCACAAACAAGACTGTCGCAGTAGTAGCTGGAATCGGACTGATTCAGGTATTAACCATCGCCAGTTCATTTTCTCAATCATCGAATCAGCGTTCCCTGGATGAACTATACAAAATCCGCGATCGCATCGTCACTCAATTAGAACAACCTCCGTCTCCTTCCCCAGAACCAACTCTACTTTCCCGCTTAGTACCTTTCACTGCTAATACTTCAGAAAAATTACTACAGGAGTTGCAGTCAGTAGAGGTACAAATATTAGTAGAACAGAGGGCTAATGATAATTTTCAGCAAGCAGTCCGTTTGGCGGATCAAGCCGTAGAAGCTGGACGAGAGCAAAATCAGTCCCTCGAATCTTCGCAGAAAATCAAATTTCTGTGGCAACAAGCCCTCGACAATTTGTCCGAAGTTCCCAAAAATTCATTTTTAGCAAGTTTAACTGCCTCAAAAATTGAAGAATATGGCAAAAACTTAACAGCAGCAACCTTTCAAGTCAAACAAGCAAAATCAGATTTTTTGGGTTCTGTTGCTAGGGAAAGTGGCTTATCCGATCAAGCTTCGATCGGCATTTGCCAGCTTTCCAGAGACTGCATTCACCTGCGGGGTAATTCGCCTCCTGTCAGTCCGGCTAGCTTGATCAAGCTGCCAATTGCTGTCGCCTTAATGCAAAAAGTAGAACACGAAAAAATTAGTCTAAACAAGCCAGTATTTGTCGATCCTGGTAATTTCACTGAAGATTCATCGACACAGATTGTCTCCGATCAGAATTACCCGCTACAGACATTGTTAGAAGAAATGATCGATCGCAGTAGTAATATAGCCACCAATCAACTGATCGATTATTTGGGTTCAGATTATATCAATCAATTCTTAGAAAATCGTGGCTACCAAGTCACCCGCGTTAACTTCAAGTTAATGGGGAAAAATATTATGCCTACCAACCCAGGTACTGGTGCTAACCGGGTGACTGTTAATGAACTCACAGAAATGATGGTGCAAATCTACAACGGCGAAACACCTGGTGCTAAAATGTTAGTGGAGACTCTGAACCGCCAGTACGATCGCAATTTGGGATTTGCTGCTTTGCAAGGAACTAAAGCTCAGTGGCTGGGCGAAAAAACTGGGGAAAATTCTCTGGTTCTCGGTACAACTTTAGCAATGAGTATTGACGGTGAAGCCTATATGATGACTGTAATTGATAAGAGCAGTGGTAGTGATATAGAAATGCGTAGGTCGATCGCAAAAATAGCCGATTATATTGCCCGCAACCCCGATTTTTAATGGTAAAAAAGCATACAATCTAATTGAAGCAAGGAAATAACAATTTGGAGTAACTTGCAATGATCTTAGTAAAACATTTATGGGAATTGATTTTATTTCTGATTATTTTAGTCGGCCCGATTCCCTTGTGTTTAGATCTTAGCTTTGATCGGAAGCCAGAAAATAGTAACTATTCATTTGCCCATTTTTTACTCGTATTTTTAACTGCGTGGAGTATTGTACAAGTCTCTATAGGCTTAATTTTAGGAAGTTGCGATCGATTAAATATTTATGCCGTTATCTTAGCAGAATTTGCGATTTTTGTCGTCGGCTCTAGCTTGATTTATTACAAAAAAAGCAGAGATTTTTATGTAATAAATTGGCAAAAATTACAACTCAAAGAATCTCTGAGTCGAGGGGAATGGCGAATTATTTTTTCTGTGACTTTAGTGGGAATTATATTATTAGAAAATCTAGCGACTCAGCCCATAACAAATTATGATTCATTGTGGTTTCATCTCCCTGTAATTGCAAGATGGTATCAAACAGGTTCATTGACTTTATTAGATGCTACTGGAAATTGGATTTTCGATCACGAACAAGCTAGAGTATATCCTTACAACTGGCACATTTTATCTGCTTTATGTTTAATGCCATTCAAAGAAGATTTTCTAACAGCCTTTCCCATGTTAATGGCCTGGGTACTTGAAGGACTTTCAGTATATCTTTTGGGGGTTAAATTTGGAGCAACTAGAATTCACAGCATGGGAGCATCATCTTTGGTATTGACAGTGCCAATGATGCTCAACCAGGTTAACACAATTCACCCAGACTTACCACTATCTGCAATATTTACAGTTGGTTTATATTTAGGTTTATCTTATTATAAAAGCCGTGACTTATCCGAACTCTCGCTCTTTTTGGCATCCACGGGAATGCTAGCAGGAATCAAAATCACTGGCTTAGTCTATGCAGCATCACTGTTAGGAGGATTAGCAATATTAGAAATTAAAAGATTTGCATTTAATCAAAAATCCACACAAGCTAAATTTAGAATTCTCCACTTTATCAAACCTGTCTTGCTGTGCGGCCTAGCTTGTTTCTTACTTTTAGGAGGTTTTTGGTATACCAGAAACTTGTTACACATCAATCATCCTGTCGGTGACACTAAAGAGATTCTATTTCCCTTACAACCAGTTACCATACCATCTCCTGTACAGCCATTACCATCTCCGATAAAGCCGCCAATACTTTCGATACAAAAGCCGCCAGTTGCGCCGCTTTTCAAGATTTGGCAAAGCACCTTAGCCGCTCAATTTAATCCTAGCAATATTGATCACTGGAAAACTCTCGGCTTGCAAATCATCATTAGATTGCAAGTGCCATTTATGGCTTTTGTCTTTCAGGTATTAGCAGCACCTCTTGCTTTGACAAAAGGTAAAGCTAAAATAATTAATGAAAATACTATGATACTGACTGTACTGCTCGCCTGCACAGGAATTCTGTATCTAATTACACCTTATAGTTCCGGTACTGCGGGAGATTCGATCGGTCAAATAAGCCCTCTACTCAGTTCTAACCTCAGATACGGATTTCCATTTTTAAGCGTACTCGGCATCGCAGCGGCAGCTACAGCAACTCTCTTGAAAACTCGCAATCCAGTTGTAGTGAAACTTGTTTTTGTTAGCAGTATTTTCGGAATTATTAGCAACACAATTTTTGATACTATTAGCAACGCTTCTTTTACCGGAGATAGTATTGTTTGGGGGAGTTTGTTGATTGACAATTTTAAATATAATCCATTAAAAGCCATCCAAACTATCGGACAAATATTAGCCCCCTATTGGCCAGATATATTAATACCATCGATATTTTATATTGTGCCAATCTCATTGCTGGGCTGGATATTGTTGAAAATAAATCCTGGCTTAGGATGGCTGAATAATATGTTTTACACCAGAAGGAAATTAAGTTATATAGTGATAATTTTTGTCTGTATAGGATTGATCGTAATTGGCAATTGGAGGGAACAGCGAGATGTTGCTGACACAAAACTGTATCGCGGTATTTACGAATATATTGACAAAAATACAGTACCGGATGAAAGAATAGGATTCTTTTTGAGTTCTCGTAGCTACCTTTTTTATGGAAAAAACTTGAATAGGCAAGTTTTGTATGTGCCTTTTCGAGCCGATCGCATTTCTGCATGGATTGACAACCTGCGGCACAATGGAGTGAGGATTGTGGGGTTCGGCCCCCTGACTCAGACAGACGCAGATACCAGAAAAGCTCTATCTTGGCTGACAAGTGCAGAGGGCCCGCTGGAACCTGTTTTCGGGAAGGATTTTAAGACTAAATCAGTGCTGTATCGGTTGAAAAATTAAAATATATCAGTTATAAATGAGATCTTGCGCCAATGTCAATAAGGGACTTTTTTGTGGGTCTTTTATGAACAGGCAAGATGCCTGTTCCACAAAGAGTTAATTTCTTGTGGAACAGGCATCTTGCCTGTTGCTGACAGTGGAACAGGCATCTTGCCTGTTGCTGACAATGGTGCAACATATGATTTATAGTGAACTTAGAACCAATGGTATTTTCAATTATTGTTCCAACCTATGCTCGTCCTGAAAAATTGACGGCGTGTCTCCAATCTTTTGCTAAACTTGAATATCCGCGCGATCGCTTTCAAGTCATTGTTGTCAACGATAGCACAGAAATATCTGTAGAATCAATAATTGCTCCCTTTCAAAATCAAATTAATCTCACACTTTTGACACAACCAAATTCTGGGCCAGCAACAGCACGGAATACTGGAGCTTTTGCAGCTACAGGGGAATTTTTAGTATTTACAGACGATGATTGTGCTGTTGCGCCAGACTGGCTGCAAACTCTAGAAGCTAGATTGGCTAAAACACCACACTGCTTGATCGGAGGTCGCATTATTAATGCACTTCCTGATAACATATATTCTACTGCCAGCCAGCAATTGATCGATTATCTTTATAGTTACTATAATGCTATTCCCGATCGCGCAAAATTTTTCACTTCCAACAATTTTGCTCTTCCGGCTGCTGCTTTCGAGAAAATCGGCGGGTTTGACACGAGTTTTGGCTTGGCGGCTGGAGAAGACCGGGAATTTTGCGATCGGTGGCTGAATTCCGGCTATACTGCGGTTTACGCTCCCGAAGTTATAGTTTATCATTCCCATGAGCTGTCACTGCACAAATTCTGGCAACAGCAATTCAATTACGGTAGAGGTGCTTTTTTGTTTCAGCAAATTACTGCTAAAAGTGCAGGAAAGAGGAAACTGCAACATCCGTCATTTTATCTGAATTTGCTAACTTATCCATTGAGCTACACACCGGGTATTCAAAAGCTATTAATCGCAGGATTGTTTTTCGTTTCACAGGTTGCTATTTCAGCGGGTTTGTTCTGGGAAAAGAACATTCATTATGAGAAATAATACTATTGGATGGGTGGTCAGAAACCGGGGTTTTTCCGAGATCATGTATTATTGTCCGAAAAAACGGTAAAACCCCGGTTTCTTTGGTTGTGATGCTGCATCCAGGACTAAGATTAAATAAATCCGTGTTCTGCTAAAAAATCTGGGGTAATACCTGCCAAACTGTTGATTGCTGGGGTTTCTTCCCAGGGTTCTGGATGGAGTTTAGAACCACCACTACGGAGGAATTTTGCGACGTATTTGGCGAGTATATCTGCTTCTAAATTAACTAAACTTCCTGGTTGCAAATAACGCAGATTCGTCTCACCGAAACTATGGGGAATAATGGCAACTTCAAACCAATTACCGTCAGCATCGCAATCCGCCACAGTTAGACTGATGCCGTTGACGGCGATACTGCCCTTGGAAACAAGGTAAGGCGCAATTTGAGTTTGCCATCCTGAATTGGCGGTTGCTGGGGCTGTAAACCGCATTTCCCAGGCGTTGGCGGTTTGGGTTGATGTGGCTAAAGCGCCGATCGCATCTACGTGCCCAGTTACAAAATGTCCGCCCAACTTACTACCAGCACGCAGAGAGGTTTCTAAGTTGACGGAAGCATCGGGAGATGATGCAATATTTGTGCGGCGCAGGGTTTCGGGGGAAGCGATCGCGACAAAACCCTGGGGCAAAACGGACACTACTGTCAAACACACGCCATCCACAGCTACACTATCGCCGATCGCCAAATCTTCTAAAATTTGGTGGGAGTTGCTGGAGGTGCAGGAAACTTGGAAACGGTCATTTCCTAGGGATTTCAGTTGTCCAAGAGATTGAATGAGTCCTGTAAACATAATTATTTTCCTGTATTCGATCGCTGATTGACAAAAAGCATAGGCAAAAACCAAACAGACGCAGGAGTCCGTTGCCGTCTTACCTCTTTCAGGAGATTAATTTGACCTCGATCGATCGTAGATTCATGCGAAGATCGAGTAATACTGGATTCAGGTCATGTTTATACCCAAGTTCTATACCGCCTTACGGTTTTTTAATTCTATGAGGCCGATCGAATGATTGAAATGAAAGTCGCTGGAATTGCCTTAGATGCAGCCACGCGCAGTCCTATTGTACTGTTGAGAGACGCTACGGAGCGACGTGCTCTGCCTATTTATATCGGTCAGGAACAGGCTAAAGCGATTATTAGCGCTCTGGAAGGCCACAAGCCTCCTCGACCTTTAACCCACGATTTGATGGTCAATTTCTTAGAAGCATGGAATCTGACATTGGAGCGAATCGTGATTCACTCCCTGCAAGATAACACCTTCTATGCCGTGCTAATCACCCGTCACGGGGACATCAAAAAAGAAATCGATGCCCGACCTAGCGATGCGATCGCCCTTGCCCTGCGGACGAATTGCCCGATCTGGGTGATGGAAGAAGTGATCGCTGATGCTTCCATACCGGTCGATCGAGATGCTGATGAGGCCGAACGCAGGGCCTTCCGAGAATTTATCTCAAATCTCCGTCCAGAAGATTTGATCAAAGGTAGTGGCTTCAGTCCGGGCGAAGCTTCTTCTTCGTAAAAGTTAACTAAGCTACTTATGCGTTATCGCAGGTTTGGCAAAACCAACCTAAATTTATCCGTATTTTCCTTGGGAACCATGCGCTATTTGGCTTCTGAGGAAACTGCTTGTCAAACTGTACAACAGGCGGTGTCTCAGGGAATTAATCACCTAGAAACGGCTGCGGGTTACGGTTGCAGTGAGGAATATCTCGGTGCGGCCATCTCGGCTGGGTTGGCTTTGGATCGATCGCGCCTGCACATCACCACGAAAATTTGCCCAACGGACGATGCTGCTGCAATGGAACGTTCCATCGATCAGTCCCTCAAACGCCTGAATTTAGACTATCTCGATTGTCTGGCAATTCACGGTTTGAATACTTGGGAACATTTGGCTTGGGTGCAAGCAGACACAGGCTGCATGGCAACTGTCCAAAAAGCTGTTGCCGATGGCAGAATTCGGCACGTCGGTTTCTCCACTCACGGGCCATTGGAGTTAATTCTGGCAGCTATCAATACAGATTTGTTTGAATTTGTCAACCTACATTATTACTATTTTTTTCAGCGCAACGCCCCGGCGATTGAACTAGCCAGCCAAAAAGATCTGGGCGTTTTCATCATTTCGCCCGCAGACAAAGGCGGACAACTCTACACTCCGCCCGAAACTCTGAAAGAATTGTGTCTGCCTTTCTCGCCCCTAGAGTTGAATTATCGGTTTTTATTAAGTGATACTAGGATTGGGACTTTGAGTGTGGGGGCTGCAAACCCGATGGAATTAGAGGAACCATTGAAATATGGCGATCGCGACTTTCCGCTCACACCGAGCGAAATCGCTGCATTCGATCGCCTAGAATCAGTAATGGTAAGCAATTTGGGAATCGACAAATGTAGCCAGTGCTATGCGTGTTTACCCTGCCCAGAAAACATCAATATTCCCGAAATATTGCGACTCCGCAATCTCGCAGTCGGCTGCGACATGACGGACTTTGGCAAATACCGTTACGCCATGTTTGAAAACGCCGGACATTGGTTTCCTGGCAACAAAGGCAATCGCTGCACCGATTGTGGCGAATGTTTGCCCCGATGTCCCGAAAAATTAGACATTCCGGCATTGCTGGAAGATACTCACCAACGGCTGAGTGGCAAATCAGGCAGGCGGTTGTGGGATTGAGAAAAAAAACCTGCTTCTGGCAAAAATCCTCTCGCGCTTGCCACTAAATACCGCACAGAAACTTGATTTTCGGCTTCCCATAACTATAAATAACTTTGGTCAACTATTTTGCTATTTAGTCAAGCTCATGCAATAATTGGGTTAAACTCGTTTTTCAGTAAGTTTACACAGGACTTACCTACTCCAACCAAAGAGCATATTAATAACTAAATAACAAAATCTGGCTCAGCATAATTTAAAGACTAAGATCCTGATCTAGATGAATTTGCAGCCCGCATCTATTACCGATTTAGCGTCTACTCCTATGGCTCAGACTCAATCAAACAACCTCAATTCAAATTGTCCGCAGCCAACTACAGCAGTAAGTTCCGACAAATTTGCAGCAGTTGTCATGCCTTGCATCTACAATTTGTCTCTCACCCGGAAACAATTAATTGGACTCCTAGTTTTACCAATAATCTTGCCAATGGGAATTGCAGGAGTGGCGCTTTGGATGATATTGACAGCGGGAATGAGCCAACTGCAAAATCAAGCTAAATCAGAATTAGTTGTGAGTGAAATTAACTATAATCTCAAACTCGATCGCGCTACTTTCAGTTTGAAAAATTCGTCCGATCGACTGGCGATCGCCCAAACAGCCATAGCTTATAACAGTGGCAAAAAATCACCATATTTACAAAAATCTGTCAAGCAGATTCTGGAAAATCAAGTCAAAATAGGTGGAATACACAGTGCAGTTTTAGTGGGGAAAGATGGGAAGATAATTGTGAGCGTTAATCTCAACCAGGAAGGACAAAGTTTTAATCCTCGGAATCTAGCCTATCCAGTATTAGCAAAAAAAGAACCAATTACAGCCAGCAAAATTCTGGCTAAATCGGAAAATCAGAAACAATTGCCAACTTTGCAACCGAGATTCAGCGAAAGTGTCATTGTTAATTACGCAGAAATTCCCGTAAACAATCCCAAAAATAAGACAGTTATTGGTGGTTTATTTCTAGGGGAAAATCTGAGCAAAATGCCGATGGTTGCCAGTACCGAAACCGTCAATTCACTGGGCGGATTTTATGCTATTTATGCACCACTGAATGAGGGCAAATATGTCTTGGTAAGTGCACAAAATGTTACGAAAAATCAACTGTTGCCAGACTTACAGTGGATGGACCGATCGGTACTGGGATCTGCTGCACTCGCCGCCGATCGCCAACCAGTTGGTCGGCAAATAAAAATAGGCAATCAGACTTATACAGTAGCAGCAAAATCTCTGAAGAATTTAGCCGGAAAACCAGCAGTAATCTTAGTCCGGGGCATCCCCCAAACCGGGCTAGGCGACAATTGGCTGTTGTTGGCACTGTTTGGGGCAGTCTTAGTGGTGCCAATTGGCTTAGCAATTGCGATCGCCCGCAAAGCCAATTTTAGATTGGGGATTTGGGATTTGGGATTAAAAGAAAAACAAACCCCCAACTTCATGCCTTCAGAGGATGAGGATGGACACAATCTAACATCTCAAAGCCAAACTCTCAAACAGTTTGACGAGTTAAATTTTGATCGAATTCCCAATCTATTTGCAAAAACAATAAATTCAAACACTCCACTGGCAATCAATTTTAATTATAAAAAATTATTTGCCGATAGTAGGTCGCTTGCCAATTTCCCAACTCCGCTCAACTTCAAACCTCTAGAATTGCCATTACCAGCAAGCTCAGACTCCCACCAACAATTACCCGCAGAAGAGACAAATTGCTGCTTTATCAATGTCAATCAGACCAGGCAAAGCTTGCAAGACTTAAACCGCCTCAACTTGGAATTGCAGCAAGAAATAGTCGATCGCGAACACACCGAAAAAGCCCTGCAAAATAGCCAAGGATTACTACAAGCTATCTTAGATAATTCCACAGCACTGATTCACATCAAGGATGCAGAAGGAAAATATCTCCTAGTAAACCGCTATTTTGAAACCTTATTCCACATCACGAAACAGCAAATTGCCGACAAAACTGATTTTGATATTTTCCCAAAAGAAAAAGCAGAAATTTTACGAGCCAACGACCTCAAAGTCATTCTGGAGGACTCCCCACTCACCATCGAGGAAGTTGTCCCTCTAGACGACGGACAGCACACCTATATTTCCCTAAAATTTCCCCTATACAATTCCGAAGGAATCGCTTACGCAGTCGGTACTATTTCTACAGACGTGAGCGAGCGAAAACTTGCTGAATTAGCCCTAGAAAAAGCCAAAGAAAAATTAGAAATAGAAGTCAAAGAACGCACTATGTTCCTGAGACAATCCAACGAACAGTTGCAGTTAGAACTCTCAGCCAGAGTCCGTGATGCCATCAGCGTCAGACAAATGACCACTCAAGTGGCCAGGCACGCCAGAACTGTTGACGGCATTCTCGACGCTTCCCTCGACCTAATTTTTCTAGTTAACCAGTCAGGAAAGTACACTTATATCAGTCGCACTGCCGCTCAAGCCACTGGCATGAACCCTAGAGAAATGATTGGCAAAAGCTGGCAGGAGTTGGGTTGGTCACCGCAAATTATGGAGCAGGTTCACCAAAAGTGTAAGGCTATATTTGCCACAAAGATGCCTGCCAAAGGCGAAGTAATAATCCCCACCGCCACCTGGGGAATGCGCGACTATGAGTACATTCTCAGTCCGGTTTGTGCTACTGATGGTAGCGTCGAAGCAGTGGTGGCGACGCTGCGGGATATCACTGAACGCAAAGACGCGGAGGAAGCGTGGCAGTTGGCAAAGGAAGCCGCAGAACTCGCGAACCGCGCCAAGAGTGCGTTTCTGGCCAACATGAGCCACGAGTTGCGTACTCCCCTCAACGCGATTATTGGCTACAGCGATATGCTGGCGGAAGATGCTCAAGAGTTAGGGGATGAACAGACTGTCTCGGATTTAAATAAGATTCGCAATGCTGGCAAACATTTGTTGCGATTGATTGACGATATTCTGGATATCTCGAAAATTGAGGCTGACAAGATGGAACTTTGTCTTGAAAGCTTCGATGTTGGTGGATTAATTGAGGAAGTGGCAATTACAGTCAAACCTCTAATGGAGAAAAACCAGAATACGTTGCAAGTGAATATTCCTAAAGGTATCGGCGCGATGCACGCTGATTTGATGAAGGTGCAGCAGGTATTGCTCAATTTATTGAGTAATGCTGCTAAATTTTCGACATTAAGTGCGATCGCACTTAATGTCGAAAGAGTTACCAGTGAAGAATTAAAGAATAAATATCAACCGACTGTTGCTCAAATGTTAATTTTGGATTCAGATTTTTTAATTTTCCGAGTTTCGGATACAGGCATCGGCATGACAAAAGAGCAGCAGCAACGGCTGTTTCAACCTTTTACTCAAGCCGACAATTCAACTACTCGCAAGTACGGTGGTACTGGTTTGGGACTGACTATCAGTCAGCGTTTCTGTCAGATGATGGGTGGCGATATTGAAATTGAAAGCGAGATTGATTGCGGTTCTACTTTTACGGTTTGTCTGCCTGCGGCGTTATTCAAGCGTCATGATTTATGACATTTTTGTAGGGAATTGGGAATTGGGAATTGGGAATTGGGAATTGGGCATTGGGCATTGGGCATGGGTCATTAGGCCCTTCTACCCTTCGACTACGCTCAGGGTACGACTACGCTCAGGGTACGACTACGCTCAGGGTACGACTACGCTCAGGGCTCAGGATAAACGCAGTCATTGTTCCCTGAGCGGAGTCGAAGGGCACAATAACTAAAGCACCTTAATAACCTTGGCGATTGCGATAATTTGAAATAAAATAATTATGAAATATGATGTTTGTTGCGGCAAAAAATCCCCTTTTACAAAAAGTTTATTTCTGTTCTTAATTGCTGGTTTTGGTTTAATTTTTGTTTTACAGCCAGAGGAATATGCTGCATTGGCACAACAGGCTGTGTGTCCGAAGGGGGATGTTGCTGATTTTCCTGCGCCTCCACTTTCGCAAAACCAAAAGAGTGTGCCGAGTTTGTGGTTGGCTCAAAAACAGTTTGGGGGACAATTACTCGATCGCTGGTTTGTTGATTATAATTCTAGCAATAGTTGGGTAGTTCTCGTTGTCAATCGCCAGCTTTGGAGTGGATTGGATTATGTAGGGCGCTATCAATTTGTGAATCGGTTCGGGGTGGCGGCTGGGGAATATGGATATAATGTTCGAGTGTGCAATCGTCAAGGTGTGGGTTTGGCTGTTTATTCATGTAATGGCGATCGGCTAAGTTGTCGCATTGATTTAGAATCGGTATCAAATCCGGGTATTCAGAGAAAGCCAAAGCTATTTTAGATAAAATTTACGCATAGGAACTCAGAAACCGGGTTTTTTATGAAAATACTTCGTTAAATCCCGCAGAAAAATCTAAAGTCTAAAATCTAAAATTAAAAAGATGGCTTACAGTAACTTTTCCCTCAGTGACTTAATCAAACAATTTGGCTTTATCCTCAAAGACAAAAATGACTTATTTGCCCATATACTGGAAGTCGGATACAGCGAATATCTAGATTTTACCCTCGATTATAACATCCGAATAGCCAGCGAGATCAACACAGAAAAAGCTCGTTCTGAAATGATTATCACCCCAATTTTACTAGAATTGAGGAGAATGCTAGACGATAAAATCAGCTTGTTTTCCGGTAAAGAGTTTAACGTAGATTTTGAAAAAGGACTGAATGGCGCTTGT
The DNA here is from genome assembly GCF_002412335.2 of Tychonema bourrellyi FEM_GT703. Taxonomy (GTDB): domain Bacteria; phylum Cyanobacteriota; class Cyanobacteriia; order Cyanobacteriales; family Microcoleaceae; genus Microcoleus; species Microcoleus bourrellyi. The sequence goes on along the minus strand of NZ_NXIB02000085.1, from coordinate 1,704 downwards.
GATTTTTTAATCAGTCTCTCTGAGTCGCAGATTGTAATTATGGCACCAGTAATTGCGATTGTTGAAGCTAAGAAAGAAGACTTGATCGGCGGTTTGGGGCAGTGTGCAGCGGAGATGTATGCAGCGCAATTGTTTAATCAAAGAGAAGGTAATCAAATTCCCATAATTTATGGTGTGATGACATCGGGTACTGTTTGGAGATTTCTAAAGTTAGAAGGTAATGCTTTAGACGTTGATGTTGCTGAATATTACATTAAAGATGTAGGGAAAATTTTAGGTATTTTATCAAGTTTGGTTAAAGGAACGGCTTGTCAGTAATCTCCACCATAGAGGATACGGCAGTGCCGTATCCTGATTTAGTATAGGAACCGCCAAGGTGGTTAAGGCATTGATAACCGTTGAATCCTTTGACCCTTCGACTCCGCTCAGGGAACGATGCTCAAAGCGCCTTGGCGACTGCTATAATTCATTTGAGCTTCCGCATTTCTTGCCAGTGCGATCGATATTGTGCAATTCCAGCATCCCCAAAAGGCAATAGAAATTCACTGCGTTCCAGAATCTTGGCATCGGGTAATAATACAGGATTAGTCCGAACATTCGCTGGCAAATCCTCCGGTTTCATCCCCACAATTATCGGCGAACTAACTTGACTTAGCAAAGACAATTGAGGTGCAACCGAAGTTTTTAAACAAAAATCAATCCATTCTTGTACTAAAGGTATTGAATTTCCTGATGCTGGTTCTACCCACAAATCTGTCCAAAGTGCTGTTCCAGAAACTGGAATTACTACGGCTATATCTTTCTGAGTTTGCAATAGCGGTAGCACGTCTGCTGATGAGCCGACGGCTAACCAAGTGTCACCTAAAATCAAAGGTTGCAGGTAAGCATCGGAACTATAAAGTTTAACTTGCTGATTTAATTTGGTGAGTTCTGCTTTGAGATTGGGAACTTGATCTAATTGCTGGGTATTGTAAGATTTACCTAATTTTTTTAAAGTTAAACCAATGACTTCTCTGGCGTTGTTTGGTAGAGAAATGCGATCGCGCAATTCGTCACGCCACAGGTCGCTCCAATCTGTGGGAGTCCACCCCAAAGCTTTGAATTTGTCAGTCCGATAGGCAATTACTGTATTTCCCCAGCGGTAAGGTGTGGCCCAAATTTTACCTTTTGGGTCTAATTGACCGTCATCGTTGCGCCTTACAAGTGTTCGCCATCTTTCTGGTAATTTTGACCAATTAGAAATTTTCTTGGGATCAATGGGCTTAATCAATTTTTGCCGAATTGCTAAAGTCAGCCAGTAATCTCCTAGCATCACTAAGTCAGCTTGATTTTTGGATTGAGGAAGTCGTTTCCAATCTTGTAATAGGGTGAATAATTCTGTTAGTTGTGCTGACTGCGTTACTTGTAAAACTGAAGAGGGCTTTGAATCCCGGCTAAACTTACTTACGAGTTGGGCTGGAATCGCATTTTTGAGCGATCGAATTTTGAGACTAGGTTTCGAGTCGCACCCTGCTGCCAATTGAGTTAATGTTAGGGTAGCTGTCCCCAATAGCAAAGACCTTCGTTTCACTTTTGAATGCGCTTTTCTAAATATTGACAGTATAGCAGAAGGAAGAATGATATCAATTCCGGTTGCACCGTCAGGTGATGTTGACTGTTGACTGTTGACTGTTGACTGTTGACTGTTGACTGTTGACTGTTGAC
>NZ_NXIB02000084.1 GCF_002412335.2 Tychonema bourrellyi FEM_GT703 | reverse complement strand
TTCTTCCTTCCTTCTTCCTTCTACTTAACGGATTTGATATTATTCATCCCTACCTACGTTTTAAGCCTAGTACACTTAGAAAAAAGCTCGACAAAACCATCTGCAAACCAACAGTCAGACAAGTCAGCGACGGAATCACTAAACGCAAAGTTTTGGAAGGATCAAGGATGCCGAAAGCAGTTTCTTTCCAAATAGTTAAGGATAATATTGATCCAACTATTCCAATTAATACGAGGACGAATCCGACAATCAATCCCGTTTCTAGAGTGACATAGCGAAATATTTTGTTGAGTTTGGGGTCTTCGGGCAGTAGTTTCTCGCTGATAGCGAAAACTTTCGTGAAGAAAGCGAATGTTACTGCTTGAAAACCGATGATAATTGCGATCGCAGCATAAAGCAGCGTATGCACATCAAAACTAATACTGCCAATCTTTTGAGTACCAGGCAACAGCCAGATACTGATAATTAGACCCCAAACCATCAGCGCCACACCCGGATACAAAAACAGCCACCGGGGACTGTAAAGCAGCAAAAATCGCAAGTGCCGCCAGCCATCTCGCCAAGTTCGCAGGTGTGGCGGGCGACTACGGCCGTCCGGCGAGAGTACCGTGGGAACTTCAGTTATTCGCAGCTTGTATAGAGAAGCTTTGACGATCATTTCGCTAGCAAATTCCATCCCCGTTGTTTGCAAGTCCAGTGTCAAAATAGCATCTCTTCTGAAACCCCGCAGCCCGCAGTGAAAGTCGCCGGCCGGACTGGAGAAGAATAGCCGCCCAACCCATGTCAGCACAGGATTTCCTAAGTATTTGTGCAGCGGTGGCATTGCACCCGGTTTGATGCCACCTTGAAAGCGGTTTCCCATCACTAAATCGCAGCCTCCCCGCAATTTTTCGACAAAAGCGCCGAGATCGGAAAAGTCGTAGCTGTCGTCAGCATCCCCCATGATAATATAGACTCCGCGCGCTGCGATAATGCCTCCCATCAGGGCGCTGCCGTAGCCTTTGGCTGCTACGGGGACTACTCTGGCTCCCATTCTGGTGGCGATATCTTGAGAACCGTCAGTGCTACCGTTATCTGCTACGATCACCTCGCCGGCAATATTAAGTTCGCGCAAGGACTTCTGTGCCTTTTCGATGCAGACTTCTAAAGTTTCTGCCTCGTTCAGGCAGGGCATGAGTATCGATAACTCCAGAGTGTATTCCCCGGTTGCGTTGGTCTGCTCTGCCATATGTTTGTTTTACTATCGATCGCGAGATAATACTTGCTTTTCCAGTATCTATACTTAAAATAGGGGTGGCAAACAAATTCAATAAAACTTAATCAAATCTGTTAATCCCTGTTTTTTGTCTGCTATTTTCGCGCTGTCGTATTAGGTATGTGAATTCATGAATAGAGGTGTTTTTCTGGTTTTGCTTGCTGCTATTTTGTGCGGCGTCGTTGGTCAATTTAGTCTAAAAGCTGGAGCTAAAATATTAGGGCCGATTGGCGCTGCTAATTTAGTAGAAAAAGTCATAGCAATGGCTACTCAGCCTTTGATAATAGCTGGTCTTGGTTTGTATGCAATTTCTTCGATCGGGTTTATTGTTGTACTCTCCCGCGCGAATATTAGCATAGTCTCACCTTTATTGTCAATTAGTTACTTGTTTACTGTTTTAGGAGGCAAAATTGTATTTAATGAGCCTTTACCACCGCTGCGATTGGTAGGCGTGGGGCTAATCATGACGGGAGTAATTTTTGTACTCCGAGGTCAAGCTGGGGGTGCGACAGGGGGCAGTTAGCGATCGCTTTTGATATTAACATTTGGGATTTCCAAGTTAATTTGAAAGAACTAGGCAAAAATCGCAAAAGAGTATATGATGGGGATATTTTTATACTGGATTTGTCAAGTCGCACCAGTCCCAAATAGCCCCGTGTAGGCCTATATTTTCTGAGTCTATGAATCCACATCTATTATTAAATCGTGTCGCCGTTCTTGCTACTATGCACCAAAAAGAACAGGTAATGGCTCCAATTTTGGAACGGGAATTAGGGGTGAAAATCCTAGTACCTGCGGATTTAGACACGGACTCTTTTGGGACTTTCACCAGAGAAGTGAAACGCTTAGGCACTCAAATCGAAGCAGTTCGATTAAAAGCAACAAAAGCTCTGGAAATTGCGGGCGAAACTCTGGCTTTTGCCAGCGAAGGCACTTTCGGGCCGCATCCGGGAATGCCATATCTGCCAGCTAATCGAGAAATTGTGATTTTGTTAGATATCGCTAATAATCTAGAATTGATTGGGGAATATTTTTCTGTGGAAACTAACTACAGTCACCAGTTAGTTTCCTGTACAGAAGAAGCCCAAGTTTTTGCTAAAAAAGTGGGATTTCCAGAACACGCACTGGTTATTGTGGTGGGCGATAGTACGAAAGATTATGCCGAAATTGTCAAAGGAATAGTGACAGAGAAACAGTTATTTGATGTTGTGAATGCCGCTCTAAAAAAATCATCCCGTGGTCAAGTTCATGTGGAAACAGATATGCGGGCGATGTACAATCCGACGCGGATGAAAAACATCGAAAATGCCACTCTGGATTTAGTGAAAAAATTCTACCACTTCTGCCCTGAGTGCGGTTGGCCAGGATTTAAGGTTGCTGAAAGGAAAATAGGGTTGCCCTGCGGACTTTGCCATTTTCCGACTCAGTTAGTGCGATCGCAAATTTATCAATGCCAAAATTGCAGTTATACTAAAGAAGAACTATTTCCAAACGGCAGAGAAACTGCCGATCCTTCGCAGTGTCAATATTGCAATCCTTAAAGAAATTTGCGACAATATTATTGAGAGTTCCTTAATTAAAATAAATGATCGCCATAGAAACAGAACGCAATTGGAAACCCGTTATTAAAGAATTTGAAGCTGTAGTCGGCAAAAACGGCGTTGTACAGCGTCGCGAAGAATTGCTCGTTTACGAGTGCGACGGACTCGCCAGCTACCGCCAGCGCCCAGCCTTGGTGGTATTACCACGAACTACGGAGGAAGTAGCAAAAGTGGTCAAAATATGCGATCGCAACTCAATTCCCTGGGTAGCCAGAGGTGCGGGTACCGGGCTTTCTGGCGGCGCTTTACCCGTCGAAAACTGTGTGTTGATTGTCACCGCCCTCATGCGAAAAATCCTGAAAGTAGACTTAGAAAATCAGCAAGTAGTCGTACAACCAGGAGTAATTAATAACTGGGTAACTCAAGCAGTTAGCGGTGCTGGATTCTACTACGCCCCCGACCCTTCCAGTCAAATTGTTTGCTCAATTGGTGGCAACGTTGCCGAAAATTCCGGCGGCGTTCATTGCCTCAAATACGGAGTAACAACTAATCACGTTTTAGGATTAAAATTGGTACTTCCCGACGGTTCAATTGTTGATGTTGGTGGCGAAATTCCTGAAATGCCCGGTTATGATTTAACTGGTGTATTTGTTGGTTCAGAAGGTACTTTAGGAATAGCGACAGAAGTTACTTTGAGAATCCTCAAAGCGCCGGAATCTATTTGCGTTCTTCTAGCTGATTTTGCCAGTATTGAAGCGGCGGGAGAATCGGTTTCAGATATTATCAGCGCTGGCATTATTCCCGGTGGCATGGAAATTATGGACAACATCAGTATCAATGCTGTAGAAGATGTTGTGGCTACAGGCTGCTATCCCCGTGATGCCGCGGCAATTCTGCTAATAGAAATCGATGGTTTAGAAGTGGAAGTTGCGACAAACAAACAGCGAATTTCTGAAATTTGTAAGCAGAATGGAGCGCGTAATATCACGACGGCCCATGACCCGGAAACGCGGATGAAAATTTGGAAAGGGCGGAAAGCTGCTTTTGCAGCAGCGGGTCATTTGAGTCCAGATTATTATGTACAAGATGGTGTAATTCCCCGTACACAAATGGCATTTGTGCTTAAAGAAATTGAGGGTTTGAGTGAGAAATATGGCTATCAAATTGCGAATGTATTTCACGCGGGAGATGGGAATTTGCACCCGCTAATTCTGTATGATAATTCGGTGGAAGGGGCGCTGGAAAAGGTGGAAGAATTGGGAGGAGAAATTCTTAAGCTTTGTGTGAAAGTCGGAGGTAGTCTTTCGGGAGAACATGGGATTGGTGCTGACAAGAAGTGTTTTATGCCGGATATGTTTTCTGAGGTAGATTTGGAGACGATGCAGTGGGTGCGCGAGGTCTTTAATCCGAAGGGTTTGGCGAATCCTGGAAAGATGTTTCCCACGCCGAAGACTTGCGGGGAAGCGGCGAGGGCTAAGATGGAAACTGTTAATAAATTGGAGGGTGTTGAGCTGTTTTAAGGGTGCGGAGTCGAACCATCAGGATAGGGCATGGGGCATGGGGCATACCTCACTTTTTCGAGAACCGCTATACCAATAACCCTTCGACTACGCGGTTCCTGAAGGGCACCGCAAATAACCAATCACCAATCACCAATAACTAAACTCCAGAAGCGGTAAAAGCTGCCCAGTAATAAGGATTAGCAAAAGGATGGGGTTTGCGGTTACGAATTTGCTGGAAAGAAGCCTCGGCAATTAAGCGAGAACTTTGAGTAAGCCGATCGAATATTTGCGAAATTTGAGGCTGAAAATCCGCCAGTAACTGATCCAATTCCTCGCCAGTCAAATCTCGCAGCCACCTTTGAGCATCATTGAGGGCATGAGCCACATCTCCCGTTTGCAATCTCGGAAACCGGGCAAGATTTTCATAAAACTTGCTCGTCAGCAGTAGCGTCGAAATATCATTCACTTTCCAAAGACTGCTGACAACACTAGATGTACCAGCATACAGCAAAGCCGCCGAAAAACCCACAAAATCTCCATCATTTGTGACTTCAGCTTTTTCGATTTCGCAAGCTGATAAAGTCACTAAAAAGTATTGCCTAAAATCTAAATTAAATATTTCATCCAAACTCAAAAAATTATCTGTCAAAGACATACCGGATTTGAGAGGCGAAGCCAAATTCAGTAAACTTAAACACGCAAAATGAGCTACTTTTTTTGATATTAACTGCCCTGTTGGTACTGGTGAATCCCCATAATTATTGGCAGTAACAGCACTGCAAATAGCCTCTTTATTGACCTGCTTGTGGTGCAAAACTTCCGCAGTGGAAAAATATTGGCAAATATTGCTGACTTCAATATTGCTGTAGAGGGAATCTTTGGTAAAATTGGGAACCCCTATCAGTTGCTGCAATCGGGGTCGATATCGACCAATGGCTCCGCTGTGTTCGATTTGTTTCAAGCGCAATATCTGACAGCTAGGAGCATACCGAATTCCTCCGGCAAATCGATCGATCAAATAAGCAGCAGGCGGTTGCAGGTTGTTCACAGCCGAAACTTGAGAAAAATCTGAACCGATGAGGGTATCGAGATCCGAACCGATGCGATCGAGCCCAGGAAACCTCGAATTTCCCTGGTGCTCAAAAAACAGTTGTCCCATCCCCAGAGGCAAAGCGTGGAGGGGCAAAGCGTGTAAAAATCGGTGTGGCACAAAAATTAGCCGATCGCAATTTTCCGGCACCATCGATACTACTTGGTCTATTTCCAGCAGCGTCGCCAAACGGTTGAGTCGAGCTTGGAGATGATTAGTCCAACGACCTTTTTGGTCAGAATAGGCGCTCTTATACTCAAAAGCCCAACTTTCGAGTTCCAAAGCATTTTTGGGCGAACACAGGTGTACAACTGGATATTCGGCATCAGCCAGAACCACAAAGGCGACCAATACCTCCCCGAAACTACCCCACACCACAGCAGCACAATTTGCATCTGGTAACAATTCCCGAATTTGCTTAAACCCGATCGGTTGCACTTGACGAGCTAAGTTAAAGAAAGGGTCTTTTGACTCCACTTCAGAAGCAATCAACTCGTCCAATTGCTTCCACAATTGATTCAGGTGCGTCCAGTCCGAGTTCCCCAACAGAGAACCGCCGTTTAAACCTTGGGTGTCATCCCCTGCTGAAATCACACTACCAGCCTCGGAAACTCCCTGTTCTTGGTGCTGTTGTTCTGCCACAATTGACCGTCGCAAGCACTCCAACTCACCTCGAACCACTGGGGGAATGTCGCCTTTGGGAGTCAGGTCGCATTTCATCAGCAGTTCTACTAAATTTAGGGCTTTGTGACGTTCGGTGTATTCCAGGGCCTTGGCGTAATATTCAGGTTGAGTGGTGCCGAGTTCCAGACAAACTTGCACCAGGGATTTGTAGAGTCCAGTCCAGGTTCGAGTTGATTTGAGCGAATTGGCGATCGCAGATGCGCTCAAATCGACCAAATCAATAGTAGCTTCGCAGCGCCAGAATTCCACAGTATCGACAGCAGCAGCAAAAACACTATAAGCTAGGAGTAATTCGCCTTGAATTCGGTGAGCTTTACCCAAATAAAACAAAGTTTGAGCCCAACGGTGCGGATAAGTTTCGCGAGTGTAGACTTTCGTGGCATTGTGATAGCAGGCGATCGCAGTTTGAAGGTGCGACGAGTTTTCAGTTTCCGTCAACTCACAAAAAGCTTGACCCAGATCGTTTTGCAGCATCGCCCAACGATCGGGAGACTTGTTGCGAGTGTATACTTTCAAAGCATTTTGATAGCAGGCGATCGCGCTTTTGAGATTACCGCTTCTTTCCCCTTTGTGATGTTCACTCAAAGCGCGGCCGAGGTAAGCGTACAGAATCGCCCAGCGTTCAGGAAACTTTTGGCGGTTGCAAAAGAGCAAAGCATTTTGATAGCAAGCGATTACTAATTCTAGATTGTCAGTTTTTTCCCCTTTTAGTCGCAGATTGTAAACTTTGCCGAGGTAAGTTTGTAGTGTCGCCCATCGATCGGGAAACTTTTGGCAAGTATGAACTTGCAAAGCATTTTGATAGCAAGCGATCGCCATTTCCAAATTTTCGATCCTGTCGCCTTTAATGCGATCGATCCACACCCGACCCAAATTACTTTGAGTCGTCGCCCACTGAACTGGAAAAGCCTCCCTAGTCCGTATTTGCAGAGCTCTTTGATAACAATTGATTGCGTATTCCAGGTTTTCGGCTCGGTTCCCCCGCAGACGAGCGCAATAAGCATTTGCCAAATTATTTTGAGTAGTCGCCCAGCGCCGGGGAAACAGGTTGCGGTTGTAGATTTGCAACGCATTGTAGTAGCAAGCGATCGCCAGTTCCAAATTTTGAGGTCTGTCACCTCGAATTCGGCGACTGTAAGCGCGGCCGAGATTATTTTGAGTGCTGGCCCACTCTTCCCCAAAAGTCTCGCGGGTGCGAATTCGCAACGCATTTTGATAGCAGTCGATCGCCTTTTCCAGGTTTTCTGCCGGATCTCCCTGTCTGCGATCGGTGTAAGCATTTCCCAGATTATTTTGCAGCGTCGCCCATTGTTCCGGGTACTCTTGGGGAGTCCGCACTTGCAGAGCATTTTTGAAACAAGCGATCGCGGTATCCAGATTTTGGGCTGGATCTCCCTGTCTGCGATCGCTGTAAGCATTGCCCAGATTGTTTTGTAGCATCGCCCAATCTTGAGGAAAGTTCGATCGAGTAAAAACCTTAGCAACAGTCTCGTAACCTGCTATTTCGATTTCCAAATTATTTGCCTTATTGCCAAGAGGAAACCGCCCAATGGCATGGCTCAAATTGCCGATTAGGCCCCCAAGACGCCTTGTCTCAACTGATGTGGCCCCCGGCATCACCGAACTTGCCCACTGGCGCAGCAATTGCGCGAAGTTCTGGTCGAGTTTATCTAAATTATTTCTCAGCAGCGGGTAGACTTGCCGGAAGTCAGGGCTGTGCGTCACTGTCTGCAATATTTCTGCTAAAAAAGTCAGATATGCCTGGGGGGTTACTGGTAATGGAGCATTTTCCCGTGCGAGTTCCAAGGGGGCAATCACCCTCTGAAAAAATTTTGCCGCTTTAACTAAACTTTCTGGTGTCAGTGCCGGCACTTCCAAGTAAAGAATTTCTACCGACTCAGAGTCGATCGATATCGACTCCGAGTTTAACTTCAAAATCAACTCTGTTCCTGAGTCCCCAGGATTTTCCAGCAGCGCTTGGAGCATATTAATATCAGTTTTGCGACGCTGTTCGTCCATCTTGACACTCTCAGGTCTAAAGATTAGGATTACTGCCTCCGTGCAGCATCGGAATTAATATTACCCATAGTCAGGACACTCCAAGAGCTCATTAGTGTCAACTTAACGTCAAACCCATTCACAGATTGCTGTTCGACCATTAAACGCCAGATCCCCCTAACTCCCAGGGCTGGGGTGGGGTAAAAAACTTTACGACTCCTGCAAGGATTGCTATATAGCAATCCTAAATGATTGTCTATGTACAAATGTACTGATGAATTTTGGGTAAAGCACATTTACGTTCGTTGTCTTGATAATGATTTAGGACTGCTATATATAGTTACCATCAAAAATAATTAATTAAACCTGGAAAAGATCCGGGTGAGATAGTGCACTAGCAGAATCTAAATATCTAGGGACACTGAACAGCAGTGTACCGAAAAATATGACTTTCTACACAAATCTACCAGATTGAACTCAAGGAGTTATTATGAAATTACAATTTGTCGCACCTTTATTAGTATCCGCTTTAGCTTTGACCGCTAATGTTGCATTGGCAGGTCAAGGGCAAACTCGCCTGATCAGCAACTCTTTGAGAGACACAACAACAACATTTCAGTGCGTTACTTCCGGTCGGAGTTTTGTGACAATTGCGCGACGTGGAAATGTGACTACCGATCCAATAATTATTTGGAAATCTACCGAGTTCGGTCGCGAATTCACACCTTGGCAACGCTGTCAGATTGTGTCCAACAGATTGACCAAAGCTGTTGCGGATAACGGCGGACGTTTGACAAACTTACACTTAACAACAGGTAATATTAATAACCTTCCCGTTGTTTGTTATGTCAACGGAAGAGGGCGCTGTAATTCTCAAAATATCTTGTTCACGCTGGATAGCCGAAATGCTAAAAATCCCAGTCAAGTTTTAACCGGATTAATTAATTTTGCCCAAGATGGCGGTGGGCCTGCCACTGTTTTGAGAGCAAGGGCAGGAGAGGAAGTGTCTGCACAACAGTTTGTGCCTTTTGGAGATTTGGTCGATCGCTCTTTTCATTCTACTAAAAATCAACCATCAGTTCCTGTGCAGGAACCAGAGAGCGATCGGGGGATCTAATATTTACAGCATTGCCGGCTGCGCCGGAATGATATAGCAATCCTAAATCAGTTGTAGGGGCAATCCCCCCGTGGTTGCCCCGCTTATGCTGGGGTAGGCACGGGGCCATTGGTGTCAACTTAAGCCTGAAAGCCTTGAGAAATCTGGTTTTTACCTGAGTCTAGATCCCCCTAAATCCCCCTTAAGAAGGGGGACTTTGAGAAAGTTCTTGTCCCCCCCTTCTTAAGGGGGGTTAGGGGGGATCTGGCCTTAATCGTCAAACAGTAGTCTGTGACAGGGTTTGGCCTTAAGTTGACACCAATGGCACGGGGGCACTACCCTACAAATCCTCATGAATGATTTAGAATTGCTATAAATCATTTAGGATTGCTATAGCAATCGCGATCGGGTGCACACCCGATCGCGCATCAGCAGCCCCATCAGCGACAATCGGCATCGCCACCACATCAACATCCAAGGAAGAGTACGCCCTTCGATTTAAGAGAATCTGTGGCGATCGCGATCGACCAAGCCGAACTTTATGCCCAAAGTCGCGCCACCGCCTTAGCTGCTCAAACTCAAGCACGCCAATTAACCGAAACATTACAGGGAGTGGAGTTCAGGATTAAAATCCCGATCGCTATCCCCGTAATTAATCAGAAGTTAGAATAGCGGGCGATCGACTTCAACACCAATTCAAAACTTTTTTTGTCAAACTGCTTGACAAATTACCGCATACTGATGTTATTATAAACAAGGTTAAGACGTTGGGGCGTCGCCAAGTGGTAAGGCAGCTGGTTTTGGTCCAGCCATTCAGAGGTTCGAATCCTTTCGCCCCAGTTTATAGAGAAGTTACGTTGATTGTGTAGGTTGGGTTGAGCGAGAGCGAAACCCAACATCCAATTAATACCAAATCCGGCTTGAAGATACCTTTATTCGTCCGGTTGGAGTTAAATTTGTTTGTGTAGTTGGGTTTCGTTCCTCAACCCAACCTACAGCTACAATTAATGGGGACAGCCAACAGTCAACGGTTAACAGTCAACAGTCAACAGTCAACTATCAACTGTCATCCTCAATTTCCTCGATTTCCTCCATTTTCACCACATCAACAGACTGCAATTGAGTCGGAGTCGCGGGAATTGCCGCAATAATTGCATCAATCACCTTAGCTACCGGAATAATCTGCATCCCCAATTCTGGCACCGGTTGATTTTTCGGAATAATCGCTCTTTTAAAACCTAATTTTGCGGCTTCTCTTAATCTTAATTCTAATTGCGAAACTGGTCGGACTTGTCCTCCTAAACCCACTTCTCCAAGTAAAACAGTTCTAGCATCAACTATGCGATCGCGAAAACTGGCCACAACTGCGATCGCAACTGCCAAATCCCCCGCCGGTTCCTCCACCTTCAAGCCTCCCACCGATGCCACAATCGTATCCAATTTAGACAAAGGAATCCCGACTCTTTTCTCCAAAACCGCTAGAATTTGCTGCAATCTACCATTGTCCACCCCAGTAGTAGAACGGCGGGGCGAACCAAAACTCGCAGGACTAACTAAAGCCTGAATTTCCACTAAAATCGGTCTAGTTCCTTCGCAAGTAACAGTCGTTGATGTACCGGGAGAAAACTCATCGCGATTTCCTAAAAACAACTCCGATGGATTGTCTACTTCTCGCAATCCCTCGGCTACCATTTCAAATACACCGATTTCGTGAGTTGCACCGAAACGGTTTTTCATCGATCGCAAAAGTCGATGAGAAGCAAAACGATCGCCCTCAAAATATAGTACAGTATCTACTAGATGTTCCAATACCCTCGGCCCCGCCAAACCACCATCTTTAGTCACGTGACCAACAATAAATAAAGTAATATTTTCTCTTTTTGCCACCTGCATCAAAGCAGACGTACATTCCCGCACCTGAGCCACAGATCCCGGTGCTGATGTTAAACTAGCAAAATAAATAGTTTGGATACTGTCAATAACTGCTACATTTGGTTTGAGTGCTTCCAACTCCCGTAAAACAACTTCTAAATCAGTCTCTGGAAGCAAATAGAAATTCTCGGCTGAATGATCGTCGGGATCAATTGGAGTAGCACCGTTCGTAGTGTGTCCGTTGCTATCAGATTTATCTGAACTATCGCTTGACAAATCAACCGGATTAGCCACTCCTAAACGCTGCGATCGCAACTTCACCTGCTGGCCAGACTCCTCAGCACTTACATACAGTATGCGATCCTTGCGAGCCAACTTATTAGCCACTTGCAACAACAGCGTCGATTTCCCAATCCCCGGTTCCCCCCCAATCAACACCAGAGAACCTGGAACGATACCGCCTCCCAAAACGCGATCGAACTCAGCATAGCCCGAAGGCCAACGAGACTGAGTTTGGTCAGCAATCTGCGATAATCTAAAAGATACCCTAGCTTGACCCTTCGACTTATCAGGAGGCGCACCGCCTTTTCCCTTAGTCGTTACCCCAGTCAACCCAGCCCGTGGTGCAGCAATAGTAGAGTGTTCTGCCTGCTCGTCAAAAGAATCCCATTTCTGACAGCTAGGACATCTGCCAAAATATTGTGGCGACTCATACGCACATTCCCGACAAATATACTGTATTCGAGGCTTAGGCATTGTTTACAATTATAAATAATCACCTTAACATTTTTAAAAGTCTGAAATAAAGCAATCATAAAGCTTTCAGACCGATCGCGACAGGCGGATCAGTTTGTGTCTTAATGATAGGGTACAAAAAAATAAACATTATCTCGAATTTAGCTTAAGGAGTGTTGCATAACTTGGAAAACCATAAAGAAAAAATTTTGGTAGTGGATGACGAAGCCAGCATCCGGCGGATTCTGGAAACTCGCCTTTCCATGATTGGCTATGATGTCGTCACCGCAGCCGATGGCGAAGAAGCTCTGGAGATATTTCGCAACACCGAACCCGACTTAGTGGTTTTGGATGTGATGATGCCAAAGCTGGACGGCTATGGCGTTTGTCAGGAGTTGCGGAAGGAATCGGATGTGCCTATCATCATGCTAACTGCTTTGGGAGATGTCGCCGATCGCATCACCGGTTTAGAATTAGGCGCCGACGATTATGTTGTCAAACCTTTTTCTCCCAAGGAACTAGAAGCTCGCATCCGTTCCGTGCTACGCCGGGTTGACAAAAACGGCTCTTCGGGCATTCCCAGTTCGGGAGTCATCCAGGTAACGAATATTCGGATTGATACCAACAAGCGTCAAGTTTATAAAGGTGACGAACGAATTCGGCTCACGGGAATGGAATTCAGCTTGTTAGAGCTACTTGTCAGTCGTTCTGGAGAGCCTTTTTCGCGATCGGAAATTTTGCAAGAAGTTTGGGGATACACGCCTGAACGCCACGTAGACACCCGTGTAGTGGACGTTCATATCTCGCGCTTGAGAGCCAAGTTAGAGGATGACCCTAGCAATCCTGAATTAATTCTCACCGCCCGTGGCACCGGCTATCTATTCCAGCGCATTGTCGAACCTGGGGAACTTGGCTAAAGTCAGTAGTCATTGGTCATTAGTCATTAGTCATTGGTCATTGGTCATTGGTCATTGGTCATTATTGACTAAAAGCTTTAAGAGAGGACTTCAGTCCTCACTACAAAGTCCAGAATAGACCTGACTCCTGACTCCTGACTCCTGACTCCTAACTACTGACTAATGACTACTGACTACTGACTAATGACTAATGACAAAATCTGACCCAAATCGAGTTTTGCGACAATTGCCCTTAGTTGCAGGAGGATTGGCCGGCACGCTGCTGATGGTCAATCGCTTGCTGACTGAGCAACTCACCGATTCCCAAGCTCGATCGGATGCTTTGGGAGTAATTATCAGCGCCTTGCTGATTTTAACAGGTTTGCTGTGGCAGCAGGTGCAAGCGCGATCGCCCGATTCAGTCAACCTCATCGGCGAAGAAGGCTTTGAATATACGCCAGATTTGCCGGATGTTGTGAAAATAGAATTAGCTTGGGCATCCCGTTTGCTGTTGACAAATACGGCCACAAGGGCGATCGTGATTTTGTATCAAGGAAAAGTCCTATTGCGGCGCGGCATTTTAGGCATCAATCCCGAAGTCAAACCAGGGCCAATTTTGCAACGAGTATTCGACAAAAACAAACCAGTTTATTTAGTGAACCTGAATATTTATCCCGGCAAAATCGAATTTGATTATTTGCCAGAAAATACTCAAGGAGTTATTTGTCAGCCCATCGGCAACCAAGGCGTTTTAATTTTAGGTGCTAACGCGCCCCGCAGCTATACAAAACAAGATGAAAATTGGGTTGAAGGCATTGCTGACAAACTAGATAATACTCTCAGTCAGCATCTAAATTATTAGCATTGAACAGGCAAGATGCCTGTTCCACAATGTGAGCATTTAAATTATTAGCATTGAACAGGCAAGATGCCTGTTCCACAATGTGAGCATCTAAATTATTAGCATTGAACAGGCAAGATGCCTGTCCCACAATGTGAGCATCTAAATTATTAGCATTGAACAGGCAAGATGCCTGTCCCACAATGTGAGCATCTAAATTATTAGCATTGAACAGGCAAGATGCCTGTCCCACAATGTGAGCATCTAAATTATTAGCATTGAACAGGCAAGATGCCTGTTCCACAATAAGTATGGTCGATGTCTAATAACTCTACTGCTTTTCCGCGCGACTATGAACGCTAGGAGACAAAGAAATTAAATCTTCGATATTGCGGTGCATAGTAGCACAAATATTATCCAATGGTAAATCATTAGTATCATGACCGAAAGGATTTTCAATTTCTAGACCAATTTCTTCGATACCGAACAAAGTAAAACTAATTAGAGCCACAACTGGGCCAGTTCCCCAACTCAAATCCTTCACCATTTGAAATGGCAGTGCTAATGAATAAAGCAACAATAATTGTTTGAGGTGAATCGCGTAGGCTAAAGGAATCGGCGTCCTCAAAATTCGCTCGCAGCCTCCTAAACAATCGATCAAGGAGTTTAGTAACTGGTTCATAGCAGTTAACTGGTAGACATCGACACAATTGCGATCGTATTGTGTATTCAAATAATCCCCAATCCAAAAAGCAACCTCTATAGGCGGATTGTTCATAGACTTGAGCTTTTCATATTGCGATGGGGATATTAATGACTCCAATTCTGAATTCACAGATTCTTGCCGTAGATGCAATTTCATTGCCACTGCAAAAGCAACTAACAGTCGCAGTGCCGATTTTTTGGCAATGAAATCATCCTGGTCTTTTTCGTCAATTGCCACCCAGATTTGACGCGCCAAATTACGGACATTATTAACTACACCACCCCAAAACTTCCGACCTTCCCAAAATCGTTCGTAAGCTGTATTTGTCCGAAAAACTAACAGTAAACCGAGGACAATACTCGGTACAATGCTAGACAAAATCGGCAAAGATACTGGCAACTTGAGAAAGTGCAAGAGGGAAATCAACACCCCAAATCCGCCGCAGACCAAAACGCGGGGTAAAATCAAGGGAATGACAGACCCTCGGAACTGTAATGCAGTTTTAAACCAAGGCCGTTTTTGATCAATCATCAAAATCTCCTGTTTATACATAACCTTTGAATTTTACCTGAAAAACTCATCCATAGGGTGATTTTCAAATCTAAAATTTAAAATATCAAATTCATTCATTCAGGTACTATCTTAGGTAAGATTAGGTATGTATGTTTAAACCCAATTTTCCGTGCTAGAGCTACCCCCTTCTAAGTCTTCACATCTTCATCGATTGCCGAACCAACGGTGGCAAATCTATTCGCCTCAGCCACAGCAAGCGGAACGATTAGCCGCAGAAATCGGTTTGTCACCACTGTTGGCCCAGGTACTGATTAATCGGGGCATGGATACATTAACAGAAGTACAAGGGTTTGTAGAGCCGGAATCTCTGGTTTTGCCACAGCCAATGGATGAGTTTCCCGATTTGGCGGTGAGTGTCAAATTGTTGCGGGAGGCGATTTCGAGAGGGCAAAAGATTGCGATTTGTGGCGATTATGATGCTGATGGGATGACGAGCACGGCTTTGTTGCTGCGAGCTCTGAGGGTTCTGGGTGCGAATGTGGATTATGCTATTCCGAGTCGGATGCGGGAAGGTTATGGGATTAACGATCGCATTGTAGAAGAATTTCACTCGGAAGGTGTCGCTCTGATTCTGACTGTGGATAACGGAATTGCCGCTTTTGGGCCGGTGCAAAGAGCGCGAGAATTGGGTGTCAAAGTGATTATTACAGACCATCACGATTTGCCGCCACAATTGCCGCCGGCTGATGCAATTCTCAATCCCAAATTAATTGCTGAATCTTCGCCTTATCGGGGTTTGGCTGGAGTTGGTGTTGCTTATGTTTTGGCAATTAGTTTGGCTCAGAGTTTGCATAAAGTTGGTGGTTTGGTGAATCCGCTGTTGGAGTTATTTACATTAGGAACTATTGCGGATTTAGCTCCTTTAACTGGGGTAAATCGGCGTTGGGTGAAACGGGGTTTGCGGCTTTTGCCTCACTCGCAATTGGCTGGTGTTCAGGCTTTGATTCAGGTGGCTGGAGTGCAGCAGGGAAGTTCTGAAACTCCTTTAATTCCTAATTTTAAAACTCAGGTTCAAAATTCGTTAAAACCTGAAGATATTGGTTTTAGGCTGGGGCCGAGGATTAATGCTGTGGGGAGGCTTGCTGATCCACAAATTGTGATTGAATTGTTGACGACGGACGATCGCGATTTGGCTCTAATTAGGGCGATGGAATGCGAACAAATCAATCAACGCAGGCAGGAATTGTGTCTGGAAATTGAACAAGAGGCGATCGCCTGGTGCGAGGAAAAGTCCCCTAATTTGCAGCAGGAACGGGTTTTAGTGGTCGTACAACCCGGTTGGCATCATGGGGTGATTGGGATTGTGGCTTCTCGGTTGGTGGAGCGCTACGGCGTGCCTGTGTTTATTGGTACTTTTGAGGATGAGGCGGATGAGGATGAGCCTAATAAGTCGAAAATTGTGCGAGGTTCAGCAAGGGGAATTCCTGAGTTTAATGTATTTGAAGGGCTGAATTTTTGTGCGGATTTATTAACTAAATTTGGTGGACATAAAGCAGCGGGCGGTTTTTCGATGCCGGCGGAGAATCTGGAAAAATTCGGCAGTCAACTGTCTGTTTTTGCTAATCAATGTTTGGAACCGGAACATTTAAAACCGTTAGTTTCAGTTGATGTTCAAGCGGATTTATCTGAGATAAATTTGGATCTTTATCGACAAATTGATGCTCTGGAACCTTGCGGGATGGAAAATAAAGCTCCTGTATTTTGGACAGCGAATGTTTCGATAACTGAACAGAAAATTGTGGGGAAAGGAAACCACGTTAAACTAACTGCTAGTCAGACTGGAAAAATACCAGCAAGTTTAGGGGGGATTGCTTGGCGTTGGGGCGAATATTTTCCTTTGCCTCGTCTGGTTGATATTGCTTATCGATTGCGCGAAAATACTTTTAATGGCAAGACATCGGTGCAGTTGGAATTGTTGGGAGTTCGACTACCTGTATCGTTGGGTAATTCTGATCTGAGGGTGTCTCCGAAATCGAAGGCGGAGTTTGATTATTACGATCGCACTTATTCTTGTAGTTTATCGCGATCGGGCGATTTGCAGGAATTAAGAATCCGCAACTCTCAAGGGCAAATTCTGGCAATTCAACCGGGACAAAAAACGGGTTTATTGGGGAATAGCCGGGAAAATGCTCAGGAAGTTGATGTTTCTCGACCTTTTTTCGAGAATTTGATTCAAACGGCTTCAAGGGCGTTGGGTATTTGAGGTAGCCGAAGGAAGAAGGAAGAAGGAAGTCGGAATTATTTGTAGCCAAAATTAGGACACGGCAATGCCGTGTCCCTACAATATTATTTTCCGTAGGGACACTCCAAGAGCCGTGTCCTCTATATCATAAGGAGTGCAACCGGAATTGATATGAGTCGTTAAAAAACTCAAATATCCCAACTTTCGATCGCCCCAATCACCCTAATCTTACAAATCGCCGCCCTTAGCCGCCAACAGAAAAATCACGATTGGGCCCGAAAGCACGACTGCTGCGAGCAAAGCTACCTGAATAATGAGTTGGAAGTTGACATTACCCAAGCCGCCGAATAGATCCGTTATAAAGTCCATTTGTTCTCCTGACTGTAGTGAATAAGTCTAGATTGTTGAATTAGAAAATCCGCTTCTGATCTTACCGGGCGATCGACCCTATTTCTTAAGAAAGTTTACAAAATTCAACTTTTAAAG
Source organism: Tychonema bourrellyi FEM_GT703 (assembly GCF_002412335.2). Lineage (GTDB taxonomy): Bacteria > Cyanobacteriota > Cyanobacteriia > Cyanobacteriales > Microcoleaceae > Microcoleus > Microcoleus bourrellyi. The sequence continues at coordinate 9,388 of NZ_NXIB02000084.1, read as the reverse complement.
AAACGATGCCCAATTCCCGATGCCCAATTCCCGATGCCCAATTCCCGATGCCCAATTCCCGATGCCCAATTCCCTATTACCTATACCCCATCCAAAGTTTTGACCGTTAATACCTGCGGGGCTGTAGCATCGGGAGGATAGATAAAATCAACTTTAATCGATCGCCTTTCACCCGCAGCCAACCTCAACTTGACCATCGGTGCCACAATTTGACCGACTCGATGCCACAAATGCACGTAGCGAGTTAAATCTTGACCTCCATCGTCTTTGTAACGCAGCCGCACAGTACCTCGAAAATACGGAAAATCCAGCGGACCAGTAGATGCCACAATCTTGCCCGATCGCATATTGTCCGTCCGGGTGGAGGGTTTGCAGCGTAGTTTCCAGGGAGTCGGTGAGTAGGATACTCTGGGGATGTTCTTGGAAGTTTTTCACAAACGTGCCGTCGGAGTCAGGGAGTTGGGTGCGATCGGGAAAGGCGGGGGGTACTATTGTGGGGTTGAAGCTTTGGGTCATGTCTATCCGATGGTGAAAGGACAGATGCTTTATTAATTAGAGCATAGCGATCGCTATAATTAGTTAGAATACCGTTTTCATTGTCAAAGTGTGTTACCTATGACTGAATTACTTGAACGAGTGATCGCCCGATTGAAAACTTTACCTTCTAATGAGTAAGATGCGATCGCAACGATGATATTAGAAGAACTTGAAGATGAGCGTCGTTGGGATGAATCGTTTGCGCGATCGCTAAATCTGTTAGCTAACTTGCAGCCGAGGCGATGGCGGAACATCTTGCAGGGAAAACGCAAGAATTAGATCCAGAAACATTGTGAAATCTCGTACAACTACTCAATTTTGAAATAAAATAGTTTTGAAATTTAATCGCTTGAATTATGCAGATTACTGAACTAACTAGACGAAATATCATTGAAGCTCTCATCTCACGAGATAAAATCTCTGGTCGGCTTGAACTTTTTGAGTTTTTGGAACTGACTTGGAAGTTGTCAGAAATGCCCTCTACAGATAGTCGATTTAAAGATGCTTCTGGTGATATCTGGCAACACATGGTAAATAACAATGATTGGGATGAAGACTATTTATTCTTCAGGTGCCTTGATATTTTTAAATTACCCGATCAGCGTTTTTTACATTTCCTAGAGCAGGTAATACACCCTATGGTTCGACCTTCTGAGACTCAACAAGCGGAGTACGCTAATCTCATCAATTCATACTTAGTTAATGATGGGTATCGACTAAATGCAACAGAGCAGATGTCTGGTTGTCCAGTTTATAAAGCTATTAGAGTACAAGGAGGTGTGCCTAGTCCAATTAAGAATTTGATATTTGCTGCAAAGGGCGATAAGCCAGAGATTGTCTTGGTTGATGCTGTGAGTAATGATATTCGGATTACTCGAAATGAAGAAAACTGCTTAGTTTATAAAGAATTAGTACCATCATCAGGTTTATTCTGGTCTGATTTAGTCAAATGGTGGGCAGCGCAGACTAACGCAGATCCTATTAGTGATGAAACAGAGAAAGCTTTACGTCAGCGATTATATGACTCACTTGACTCTGAGCCTGAACGTTTATTATTTGATAGCTATTTTCAAAGAATCCATTCATTGATGCAGGAACCACCAGCTTTAATCCCTCAAATTTATTTGCACTACGACCCCTACACACTTCGTGAGCGCAATGGGCAGAAAGAGTTACCCCGACAGCGTATGGATTTTCTCTTACTACTACCTAACTCACAGCGTGTAGTTATTGAAGTTGATGGTAAGCAGCATTATGCAGATCAAGACAAAGCAAATCCTAAGCTCTATTCTGAGATGGTTGCAGAAGATCGCGAATTAAAATTAAGAGGATATGAAGTGTATCGTTTTGGTGGTTACGAGCTACAACGCGGACAGCAAGTTGTAGAAGATTTCTTTCGTAAACTTTTTGTGCAAAAGGGATTATTTTAGGATTTATCTAAGTAGCACCAATGTTAGGTTTTTCAGGGTATCAACCATTAATTCGCGCTTATATTGGTCAAGGATTACGCACAGATTTAGAGCGATTTGATAGCGAAACGATCGCAGCCTTGATTTCCAGTTTAAAGCGTCGGGGTGTCAGCGATCAAATCATTGGTGAAGCCTTAAGTGAAATCGCTCAGAATTAGGTGACTGGAAAAGATTTTTAGCCATAATTGAAACATTCAGCAATCCAACATTTAAAATGTCTGAGATAACTCTGCTACATGAAATTGCTCATTGCCCCCATGCACGGTTCTGTCGAGAAAATCCTGCTGCTGAACATCCATGTAGCGAAATTGTTAATTATCAAAAGTCGCTCAATTTAGACGATTTTCAAGTACCTGAGCCTTGGAGTGGACATATAGAGAAAGCTCCTATTCTTTTTCTGAGTTCAAATCCATCAATTGGCGCTGGTGAAAACTACCCAAATTGGTCTTGGTCAGACGATGATATGGAAGATTACTTCAGTTATCGTTTTGGAGGGGGACGCAAGGAATGGATCGTCAATGGTACGAAATCCTTACTAATGGACGGGACATATAGCCATGCAGTTAAGTTCTGGGCAGCAGTCCGGCAACGTGCTATGGAGTTATTTGAACGGGATGTGCTTCCAGGAATTGATTATGCACTTACCGAAATAGTGCATTGTAAATCCCATAAGGAAATTGGCGTAGAACGAGCGCAAAATAAATGTGTTGAAGCCTATTTGTTGAGGACTTTAGAACTGGCCGGGGCAAAAGTAATTGTGGTGCTGGGAAAACGTGCAAGGAAAGCAATTCAAAGTCAATTCAATATCCCTGAAAAAATCTCAGTGTCTGAGGCAATAAAGATAGGGAGCAGTGAAAGATTTTTTGCTTTCCTTCCACATCCAAATGCCCGCAGCGATCGTTCTTTTTCCAAGTGCTTTCAGGATGATGAGCTTGAAAAGTTACGCGCATCTTTGCATCTGTCTAGTTCTCTATCTTTATCATCAGGAATTGAGGGCGAATGTTTTACAGCCTTGGCCTAAACTGCTTACGATAAATCCAGATTGGAATTGTCGAATTCGCAATGATTTAAGGCCAGGATACATTTTGCCTGAGTTTGAAAAATGACATTCTTAGCGCCTTCTACTGCCGAAAGAGGGACTGCGACTGGGTGGACGAGAATTGCCACCACTACCAAAACTCGGACTCCGCCTTTGCTGTGGCGAACTTGGTTTTTGCGATCGCCTCAAATTACTGCCACCATAACCCGAACCAGTCGATCGATTAGCATTTGGCGGTACTTGGCGAGTCGCTGGTGCGTTCGATGTGGGCGATCGCAAGCGGCCAGTCGTCCTCAAAGCTTGACGGTTTCTCACCGCAGCAGGAGGAGCTTGGTAACGAGTTTGATATTGGCTAACAGCTTCCCCATAAGTATTGCCATACCCGCCATATCCTCTCATAATCCCCGGCTGATAGACTGGCGGCATATAATATCGCGGTGTAAACAACAAACTGCCGATCGCCTGGCCAGCTATAGCCCCAGCAAACGGAGCCCAAAAGCCAGATTGCTGTCTCACAACCACCGTTTGAGGCTGACCAGTTTGAGGATTACTAACAGTTTCAGTCACATTATGAACATACTCAATTTTAAAATCTTCTGTCAAATGCAAGCTTGCTTTACTTTGCTCCAAACTTAGATAACTTTTCTTACCTTGCGATATTTCCTCATCAGTTAAACGAGCCATTTGCAAATCGCGCGATCGGTAAACAGAGGAAGTACCAGCGGGAGTATTGAGCAACATCAAACTATACTCGCCCTCACTATCATCATAGGTAGCTTGCTGTACGGGATATTGCCCTTGAGTTAAATTATTGCTAATAGGAGTGGGCGCAGAACGAACTGTATTAACTTTCTGATTTGCCTCCGGTGTTGGAGTAGAAGAGCCACAAGCTATAGTCGTCAAACACAACGTTATGGCCATCAAATAAACTATCAATTTTCGCAACATAAATACTAATTCTAATGGGAATTGGGAATTGGGAATTGGGCATTGGGAATTGGGCATTGGGAATTGGGAATTGGGNATTGGGCATTGGGCATTGGGAATTGGGCATTGGGAATTGGGCATTGGGCATTGGGGCATTGCTCTCCCACTCTCCCACTCTCCCACTCTCCCACTCTCCCACTCTCCCACTCTTCCACTCTCCCACTCTCCCACTCTTCGTTCCCTACAAAGGAATCAGTTCCGAGAAATTGACCAACAACTGGTCATCAGTAAGTTCATCTCCGAACTGTGCCGGAGAGAAGTGAACTTGGATAGCTCTGAGCCTTTGCTGATAGTTTAAATTAATCAGTGCTTTTAAACCGGCTTTCAGCGCGCTCATGTCAGCGAGGTCAGTTTCTAGTTGCGGAACTTCCCCTTCATAAGCAACTGTCAGAATCACCACTACATTTCTAGTTACAGGCAGAGATAAGGGAGAATTTTTATCATCAACAGAGTCATTATATTGAGGTTCGCTGAGATAGCGTTGAGCTGAATCTGTAAATAGTTCATCTACATAATCGCCTGCTTCCCCTTCATCCCAAAAAACATCACCTTCGTTTGCCGCTGATTGCCAGTAGTTGTCATACTGCAATAGGTGATTGCAAACCTCTACCAGACCTTCTCCTAAAACTGTTAAGTCACCATCAGCATCAATTGCATCTCTAGCAGTGCTGTTAAGAATTCCCAACACGGGTGCAACTTCTTCACCGGTTAGGTGAACGAACACACGGCAAACTGCAAATCGAGTTTTACCTCTAAATTGATTGAATCGATCGCCCAAAGCATTCATAAAACTTTGTGATTAATGTGCAAACAACGTCATAGCTATATTTCATACCATAGCAGGCAAGTTGAGCTTTTGCCGTCTACCCTCAGATCGATAATAGACATCTCCTAAAGAGCAGGTTTTGAACAGGCAAGATGCCTGTTCCACAAGAATTATAAGAGATGTCTATTGGACGATCGCACTTTGGGCCGATTCGATCGCAGCAGACGAACCCAAATCCAGTTCACCGCCCGGTGCTTCCGGGTGTTGGCGATCGATCATACTGGGAACTTCTAGGTATTCATCAACACATCCATAGGCGATCGACTCTTCAAAAACTTCAAAATTATCACTCATTGCAGCGCAAGCAGCACTAGCCCGCTTACCGGCGCGATAACTCATGTACGCAGCACCACCGCCCAAAACCCCAGCTAAGCCCAGAAAACCCAAAGCGGCTGTTTTATAAGATTTCCAGGGATTGATTTGACCCTCGTGGCCGGAACCGAGCAGAGTTGTTGCAGAACCAGCTTTAGCAGCGCCAGATTTGCCATAGGGACAGGGAAAAGCCAAACCAGCGTCGCCTAATGCTATAGTAATCGTGATCGCAACGCTGGAAGCAATGCCAGCTAACACTTGAAACTTTTTCATGGTGCTCTGGAAGTTTGTAAAGGATCATTAAAAAAATAATGGTAACAGCTCTTCACAAATCTATCAACTCTGGGAGCCACCAAAATCGCGAGTTCATAATCCTGGATAAAATTAAGTCAAAAAACCGCAAACACTTGGTGGCAAAATACTTTTAAGGCTATTTTTGAGAAGACTTAATTATTGGAACGAATATGACAGACAGCAAGGATCAAGCTATTGTACGATCGCCTCGCCGCTTGTTGGTAACAGGTGGGGCTGGATTTATTGGCTCGAATTTTGTCCATCACTGGTGCAGTAGCTATCGGGGCGATCGAGTAGTCGTACTCGATGCTCTCACCTATGCAGGAAACAGACAAACCCTGGCAAGTTTGGAGGGAGGCGAAAATTTTCGGTTTGTACAGGGCGATATTTGCGATCGCAGCCTCATAGATACCTTGCTTCAAACCGAAAACATCGATACAGTCGCCCACTTTGCAGCAGAATCCCACGTTGATCGATCGATCATCGGCCCCGCCGCCTTCGTCCAAACCAACGTTGTCGGAACATTCACTCTCCTAGAAGCCTTCCGCAAGCATTTTGAAGCAATTGAAGACAAGTCTCTCAAAGCACAAATGCGCTTTCTCCATGTTTCCACAGACGAAGTTTATGGCAGTCTCGGCCCCGACGACCCAGCATTTACCGAAACCACCGCCTACGAGCCCAACAGTCCCTACTCAGCCTCAAAAGCAGGTAGTGACCACCTCGCCCGCGCCTACTTCCACACCTACGGCGTCCCCACAATTATCACCAATTGTTCCAACAACTACGGCCCCTATCACTTCCCCGAAAAGCTAATTCCATTAATGTGCATCAATATGCTTTTGGGCAAACCACTCCCAGTTTATGGCGATGGTCAAAACGTCCGAGATTGGCTATATGTACTCGACCACTGCCGCGCTTTAGATGCCACAATCAACAATGGTAAGCCCGGAGAAACCTATAATGTCGGCGGCAACAACGAAGTAAAAAATCTCGATTTAGTCAAGATGCTATGTCAGCTAATGGACGAATTGGCAACAGATTTACCCGTCCGCCCTTGCGAAAAATTGATCACCTTTGTCAAAGATAGGGCAGGACACGATCGACGTTATGCGATCGATGCCACCAAAATTAAAACCGACCTAAATTGGACTCCCTCAGTCACAGTTGAGGAAGGTATGCGACGCACCGTAGAATGGTATTTAGCCAATCGTGATTGGTGGGAACCTCTGCTTTCCGAGGAATATCAGAGTTACTACCGCAAAGTCTATGCTAATTAGTCATTAGTTATTGGTTAGTTGTTATTAGTTTAGTTGCTTTACTCTGAGCGAAGTCGAAGAGCGGTTCCTGAGCGAAGTCCAAGGGCTCAGGGCGACGCAACTAACCAATACCAATCACAACTAACCAATAACAACCAACCAATAACCAATAACTAAATAGAAATAATGACCGAAATCAAATGGCTCAATCACCTCCAAGAACCTAAATACTGGCTACTAGGCATAGCCTCCGGCTTAATTCTTCTGCAACTAACCCTGACTTCGAGAACAGACAACGCAGATCTATTCGGCACAATGTTTCTATTTTGGGGAGTCGTGTGCTTCCTAATTTCCGAAAAACACGAAACCTTAACTTTAGAAAGTGGAGTTTTCGGCACTTGTTTTGGGGCATCATTAATCTCTTTCATATTGCTCAAAAGTTCGTCAATATCTGGATACGACTTTTTTATCCGAGTCATGCCTTTCTTGTCTGGAATCAGTCTGGCTTTGCTAGCTTCGGGAACAAAAGGACTAAAACAATATTGGCAAGAATTTCTAATCCTTGGCTATACAGCAATTCCTCCCGGATTCATCGGAGTCTTTGTTGATGTCGCCAAATTAACTGCAAAATTCTCAGCTTTTATCCTCCACTATGTAGGCTTTGAAGTAGTTCGTCAAGGAGCATTTCTGATTCTCGAAAAAGGCAGTGTGGAAGTGAATCATGGTTGTTCAGGAGTCAATGCTATCCTACAATTATTAGGACTAGCGCTAGTGTTTTTACTCATGTTTCCTACAACTGTGGGGCAGAAAATTGTAGTGCCGATTGTAGCACTGCTGATTGGATTTGTAGTGAATTCAGCGCGAGTTGCTCTCCTGGCTGTACTGGTATCACTATCTCAGCCCCAATCATTCAAATACTGGCATGAAGGAAATGGGTCAGTAATTTTTTCAATGATTGCTGTATTCATTTTTGGCTTATTCTGCTGGTTTGGCATCTTGCAAGAACCACAAAACAAGAAAAAACAAAATTCCTAATGGCTATTACCGATTGGAAAACAGCAAGAATTTCTCTGTTAGCTGTGACATTTACAGTGGTTTTATTAGTTCTAGGAAAATTGACATTCTACCCATCGGTAGGTACTCCTGCTGCAACCACGTTTGAACTGCCAGAGACCGTACCTGTAGCTGACTGGCAAATCAAGAAAAGTACACCTCTGAAAATTAGTGATACTTCACAAATTAAGGTGGGCAGGAAATATGACTATCAAAAAAATAACCTTGCCCTAGAAGTAGAGATGCGCTATGTGGTAGGAACCATTGGGGATGTGGCAGGTTTGGCAAAAGGAAATACTGTTCTTAAGTCTTCTCCTGCTAAACTAGAATTGGCAAACGCTGAAAAAGTAGGTTTTTACGGAATTTTGCAGTTCCAAAATCGACTATATCTGAGTTCTTGCATCAATCCCAGTGGTTACGCTACTGTTACCAGTAACCAGTTTAGATACAACCGGAATACAAGTGACTGGAATTTGAACCGCATTTTGTTTTGGCTGTTGGGTAGGGGCAATATTCAAGATCAGCGCTGTTTGTGGACTCAGATGTCTGTACCTTTGGATCAAACAACTCCACAAGATGCCAAGAAAATTCTAGAGAATGCTTGGGTTTCTTGGTATGGGTGGTGGCAACCGAGATTTCCCAAACCTTGAGTGGATTCATCTCAATTCCGGCGTAGCCGGAATGATATAGAGGACACGGCAGTGCCGTTTCCCTACGGATTATATTAATTCCAATGCTACCGGATTTGATATCAAAAGAGATTTTTCTTAAACAACAGGTGTATTACTTCATGAATGAGATGCAAGGCGATCAAGGTTTTTCTATGTACAGGCTGCGTTGGGTTGGCTACGGTCTATTAATTTTGTCATTATTGGATACGATCGCAGTTCTGACTCCAGCAAATTTTGGGGTTCGTGCTTGGGAATTACAGACCATTGGCGCGATCGTCGAACGAGTGCCAGTTCCTCTATTGGCAATGGCGCTGATATTTTTTGGAGAAGGTTACGATCGCAAACCTTTGGAAGATATCTTTTTAAAGATTTTATCTTGGGTTTGTCTGTTGCTGGCCCTGGTATTTCTGTTAATGCTGCCCTTGGGTATTTTTGGGGCGATTTCCGTCAACACCCAAAGCAGTAAGCAAATTACCAGTCAAGCCAATCAACAATTAGCTCAGTTGCAGCAAATTGAAGAACGGCTGAATAAGGGTACTCCCGAAGATTTGAAAAATTTGGGGGCGGAACTGACTCGGCTGGGAGTACAAGCGGATACGAAAAACCCCCAGGAACTAAAAAGTCAAATTTTGGCGAGAATTACTCCAGCGAAGGAGCGGTTGCAAGCGCAAAGTACAGCGGTTCAATCTAATCAGCGCTTGGGGCTATTCAAAAATGCGATTAAGTGGCTGTTGGGCGCTTTAATTTCTAGCGTTTTGTTTTTTATGATGTGGCGCGGTACTGATTGGGCTAGATAATAGACATCTCCCATAATTCTTGTGGAACAGGCATCCTGCCTGTTCAAAACCTGCTTTTTAGGAGATGTTTAATCTACATATTAACGATATTATATCATGGTAGGTTGGGTTGAAGAATGAAACCCAACATAGTCTTCAACTTGACGT
>NZ_NXIB02000083.1 GCF_002412335.2 Tychonema bourrellyi FEM_GT703 | reverse complement strand
CCCCATGCCCCATGCCCAATGCCCGATGCCCCATGCCCAATGCCCGATGCCCCATGCCCCATGCCCAATGCCCGATGCCCGATGCCCAATTCCCGATGCCCCCTCAAATTCTCTGCCTCCACCTTTGAGTGATATCCTAGTAGTGTATATTTTCATACTTTTTAGATAGAGGCGCGCGTCTTCATGGAAGTTAATCAGCTAGGTTTTGTGGCAACCATTCTCTTTGTTTTGGTTCCCAGTGTTTTTCTAATCATTCTGTACATTCAAACAGCTAGTCGCGAAGGCAGAAAAGATTAGAAATTTCTGCTATTTTTGTCTGACTTTGTGCATTGAAAAAAAAGCGCCAATAGCTTGTTGCTTTGGCGCTTTTTTTTTGTTGATTGTCGATCGTGCCGATTTTGAATTCATTGGTGGGAAAAATCCAAAATCCAAAATCTAAAATCCAAAATTGTTGTAGTTTAGCCGATCGTCCGGGCTAACAATACTGGACAATTGGCATAGACTCGCACGTAGTCTGACAGAGAATTTCCCAGGAGTCGATCGAGATCCACAAAGGACTTGGCAACACTAGGACGGCGATCGGGCGAACCAATCACTAACAAATCCGCATTCAATTCGTCTGTCAGCCGACAAATTGTTTCCCCTGGCTTCCCTGTAGCACTCACGCAGCGGTAGCTAATCCCCATTTTTTTCGCGGTTGCGATGGCGGGCGCTAATACGGGGTCTTTTTCAGCACTTGCTGTCAAATCTTCCGTAGATTTTCCAGTCAAATCCTTAGTAACGTGTACTAAAATTATCTGTCCGCCACTAACATCTTTGACTAAAGATATGGCCAGATCCAAGTATTGTTTGGCGGATTCAGATTTGTCGATCGCCACCATGACACGTTTAATTTTTTTGACATAAATGTCGTCTTTTACTAACAGCATCGGCCGGGATGTTAGCTGAAAAACGTACTGACTGACCGAATTTTCCAGAATAGATTGCAGTCTGCCAAATCCCCGCGAACCCATGATTACTAAGTCAGATTTTTCTTCTTCTGCAACTTGGCAAACAGTGGTTTTCGGGTCTCCCTGTTTGAGTCGGGGATTGACTTTGCTGGGATCTATTTTTAAAGATTGGACGGCTTTTGCTAAAATCTTGCCTCCTTCTTCCAACTTGTCGGCCATACCATCGGATGTGACTTGGGGTGGCACGACGTGCAAGACGGTGACGGAGGTTTGTTGTAAGGAAGGGATGTCCATCAACATATTAAACATCTCTTCGCACAGACCGCGACCTGCCACGGCTAATAAAATTTTTTCTATCATGGTTTTGGCGGTGAGAATAGTTGAGTTGTTTTGTGTGGCCTTAAACTAGGGCATTGATCCTCTAGTTGGCTACTGTTAAGCATAAGCCTGAACTTTGTCTTATGATTTATAGAAATGTAGCGTTTTGGAACGATTTGTAAAGTGCTAGAAAACGATCGAACTCAACCGAAACTCCCACCGGCGGGTGCTATTCAAAGTCTGTCTGGGATAGACTCTGGAGGCTGGTTTGAATATTTGGTGCGAGTATACCCTCACCATACTGACTACAGTGGTGCTGTTTGGCATGGTACTTATGTTTCCTGGATGGAGGAAGCTAGGGTGGAAAGTTTGCGATCGATCGGCATTGAGTATGCTGATTGGGTGTCCCAGGGCTGGGAATTGCCCGTGGTGGAACTGTCCCTGCGCTATCACCGCGCCCCCAAGATGGGACAATCTGTGGCAGTCAGAACACGCATGGCTAGTGAGGGTGTGCGACTGCTTTGGGACTATGAAATGCGATCGACTGATGGTGAGGAGTTATATGCGACAGCCCAGGTAACTTTGGTGGCGGTAGATGGTGAGAAAGGCAAAATCATTCGCCAATTGCCACCGATGTTGAAGGATGCTTTTGCAAAGCTTTCTATTAAACCTTAGGAAGAAGGAAGAAGGAAGAAGGAAGAAGGAAGAAGGCCTTTCGACACTTCGACTAGGCTCAGCGCACCGCTTGGCTCAGGGTAATAATCAGAAAGAAGGCTGTCCAACTTTTATTGTGATACAAATAAGGAAGAATAAAAATGTCAAAAAGAGTGGAATTACCAGAAAATGATATTGATAAACAAGAGGAGGAATTGGCAGTTCATGATTTAATTACTACTTTAAAGGTTCAACCTAAAAGTAGTATGATTTTGGCAAACCAGGATGATTTAGCATCGACTGATAATCGAGGTAATTTTTGGGCAATAGTTTGGCTTTCGGCGGCGCTTTTAGCTGTGTCTTTCGCAGCAATTTTTATTCGGTTGAGCGAACGAGAAATCGGCCCGAATGCTACGATTTTTAATCGTTTGTGGATTGCAACTGTGGTATTTGCAGTGTGGGATGCTGTTGATGCTGTGCGTCGCCGAATGTCTGGGAATGCACTGGAAGTGCGATCGAACTACACTCTGGGCGATGTGATGCTATTAACAGCCGTAGGTATCGTTTCTTCGGCTTCCTTGGGCTTCTGGGCTTGGTCGCTGACTCAGACCAATGTCGCTAATTCTACTGTACTGCGAAACCTAACTCCTCTGTTTACAACTCTGGGAGGTTGGCTACTTTTGGGTCGCCGTTTTGACAACAATTTTTTATTGGGAATGACGGTAGCTTTGGTGGGTGCAATTGCGATCGGAATTGATGATTTACAAACTGCGGGAGACAATCTAGCTGGTGATATAGCGGCTCTTTTTTCGGCGATGTTTTATGCAGGAAATCTGTTGATAGCAGAACACTTGCGAACCAAGTTTCCGGCGACAACCATATTGATGTGGCGCTGTTTTATTGGGAGTTTGTTAATTTTGCCTCTGGTTTTGCTTGCAGGCGATCGCATTTTCCCCTATTCTTGGCAAGGGTGGTTGGCTGTAATTGGTCTAGCTGTAATTTGCCAAGCTTTCGGCCAAGGACTTCTGATCCACAGTCTGGGTCGTTTGTCGTCTGGTTTTGTGGCTATTTTTCTGCTGTTAGAACCAGTGATTACTGCTATCTTAGCTTGGATACTTTTTTCGGAAAGTTTGAGTCTGTTCAATTGGTTAGCTTTTGCTGTAGTCTTGACTGGGATATACTTAGCAAAATCTAGCGGTAATGCTGATAAAAAATGAAAAAAAGGGGAAATAAGTAAGATGATTGCAACTTCAATTGGCATGAATTCCTGCGATTATGACTTTAGTTTGCTACCGGAATATTTGAAAGTATTGCAGACTAAATTGCGGATTGCTGTGGTATTTGGCGGAAATTGCGATCAAGCAGGTTCTGTGATTTACAAAACTCACAATCCACGCTCTTGGAAAAGTTACGAAATCGTAGCCAGAGAAATTGCTCAAGCATTGACTGAAATTGGTTTTAAGCAGGTTTTTGTGATGCCTGACGACATGAATTTGCCAGGAAAGCTCAAGGCAGAAAATATTCATTTAGTATGGATGAATACGGGTGGGGTTCAGGGTTACAATCCGGTTTGTCACACTCCTGCTTTGTTAGAAATGTTGGGAATGCCGTATATCGGTCACAATCCTTTAAACAGTTCGACTTTAGATAACAAACACGCTTTTAAACGGGAACTGCAATCGGTAGGGATAAAAACAGCTCCCTTTATGACATGGCATCCTTCTCAAGGGATTCTTAGACCTAATTTGCACGAGCGTTTTGCCATTGCTTTCCGTGAATATCAAGGGCCTTTTATTGTCAAACCAGTCTCTGGTCGTGCTTCACTGCACGTTCATTTTGTGGAAACAATGGAGGGTTTGTCTGAGGCGGTTTCGGAAGTTCATCGAGCAACTCACAATACTGCTTTGATTGAAAAATATCTGCCGGGAAGAGAGTTTTGTGTAGCGGTTTGTGGCTATGTTACTTATGCTCAAGGCTGTTTTGACAAAAATCCCAAACCCTTTGCTTTTTCGACGATTGAGCGGGTGCTGGAGTCGGATGAACAGATCTTTACTTCTATGGATCAAAAGGCGATTACTGCCGATCGCGGAAAGTTGATCGGGACCGAGGAACCGGGGCTAAAACAGGAGTTAATTGAATTGGCGCAGAAAATCTATTGGGAGTTTAGTTTGAATAGTTTGGTGCGGATTGATGTCAGGAGTGATGCGAATGGGGAACTTTATGTTTTGGAGGCTAACCCGAAACCGGATCTGAAACGCCCTGCGGAAAATCTGACGAGTTTGGTGGCTCTGGGTTTGGCGGAATATGGGATGAGCTATAATGATTTGATTTTTAGTTTGATAGCCGATCGGCTAGATTATTTGCTAACACAGAATATGGGGATTATTCCTCATATTGTCGAGTTGTTACATTGAATCCTACAAAAAGGTAGTTTTTTATCTCAAGAACAGGCAATATGCCTGTTCCACAAATAACAGGAATAACAGGCAAGATGCCTGTTCCACAAATAACAGGAATAACAGGAATAACAGGCAAGATGCCTGTTCCACAAATAACAGGAATAACAGGTAAGATGCCTATTTCACAAAGAATTGATTTTCTTGTGGGGTGGGCATCCTGCCCGCCCAGAAGATTGGTATCAACACCGCTGATATCGCATTCCCGGCAACTGCGAAACTAATCCCAACAACTCTAACTGCAAAAGTGTACTAGAAACTATTCCAGCCTCTAATCCTGCTGCTTCAACAATTGAATCAAAAGAAATTGGCTCAGATACGATCGCACTTAACACCAGAGCCAACTGGGCATCCAATGGCGGCATCCGCTTGGGTGGAGCCGGATTGACTGGAAATAGCGACAACTGTTCCGCCCTATCCAATTTTGGGATGGCTCCGAGCATTTCCAGCAACCGTTCTTCGCTCAACATTCGATCGTTGCCGGGGAGAATCGGATGAGCACCTTTACTCAGCAATTCCATACACCCAAAGGAAAGTTCATCATCCAATCTTGCTGTCAAAACATAGACATCCCGACAAAAATCATTGGCTTCATAAGCAGTAATTAAAGCACCCGATTTATGCGGAGCTTCTATGACTATTGTTGCACGACTTAAACCAGCAATTATCCGATTTCTGCGAGGAAAATTAGTTTTATTTGGTTGAGTACCAGCGGGATATTCACTAATTGCTAATCCTTGTTGTAAAATGCGATCGCACAACCTCTCATTTGGTCTAGGATAAACAACATCTACACCCGTACCAAAAATCGCCAAAGTCCGCCCTCCCGCATCTAGACAGCTTGTATGAGCTTCCGTATCAATTCCTGTCGCCAATCCCGAAACAACAGTAAAACCACTTTTTGCCAAAGCAGAACTAAATTTTCGAGTCCATCGCCTGCCGTATTCCGAAGGACTGCGAGTGCCCACAATTGCCACCGTCGGCGTAATTCCTTGATTTTCTTTGGTATCAACAGTACCGCGATAATATAAGACTGGTGGCGGACTAGGAATTTCTAATAATAAACGAGGATAATCTCGATCGGCTGGTGTCCAAAAAAGGGGATTTTTAATCAGATGTTTTTCAATAAATTCTTCGGGATTTATTTTGTCTCGTTCTTGTAATGTTTTTTCAATAGTTTGCTTGCCAAAGCCTTCAACTTGACATAAATCTATAGATTTTGCAGTCCAAGCTGTTGCCAAACTATTAAAATGTTCATGCAATCTTTGCAACAAAATCGGCCCGATACCGTTAATTTGAGACCATGCTAGCCAGTAAGCGCGTTCTTCCACCAATGAATTTCCCTCAATTACTGTTGATGGGATTTTATCATTAAACAACAGGGCATCGCGGATAGGGCATAGGGCATCGCGCAGCCCGCCCGCCCTTAAGAACCGCTATAGAAGGAATTATTAGGCCTGTAGGGTGCGTCAGCTCAATCGCCTCAAAGGCTAAGGTAAACGCTGTCGGCTGACGCACCCTACAATACTATTTTAAATGCGTAACAGCTTATGGTTTCGCCGAAGTGACAGAGTACGAATTCTCGGCACTTGTCCTGATACATCAAAGGCTGGGCGTATTTTGGAGATAGTAAGCCAAACTCTTTGGCATCAACTATTCTAACTGCTGGCAGTAGGAGCGCGATCGCCCGATAGCCCACAAGCAAGCACTAATTTCTCCTAAATAAGTTGACACTTATGCAAGTCTCTAATGTAGCTCTCTTGACTCTGGCTGCCCTCGCATCGCAGAATTTAATGGCTAATACTACTAACGCCGCTCCTGCTCCACCTCCCGCTGCTCCACCGCAAACCAGCAACTTTGTTGATGCCGTAAATAATACCGCGTTGCGTCCTGCTCAGTCAATTAGCGCCCCTGAGACGATCGCCTATGCACAATTTTCCCCACGAATTGCTGTAAAATCTCAGAAAGTTGCGATCGCGGCGACAGCACAACCAGAGTTATCTGCCACTACCAAAACCAATAAAAATACTTCAGCTTCATCCGGCGATGAATTGACAAAATATTTACAAGAAACTTGGCTAACTAAATTAATTGAATCCACCACTCAAAACAGCCCTGAAGCTCGTGATACTTTCGGTTTTCTATCTCCACAGGCTGATAGCAATGTCGAATCTGGATACAGTTTTAATAATACTGTAACTCTCTTGAATGTTTTGCTGATTCTTGGCACTATATTTCCCCCAGTTACCATTGCTTTTTTTTGGATGATGCGGCGGCTGGTAGTCAGACAGTTGGTTGCTGATGCCAATAAAAGATTACAAGGAATTGGTGTATTAGAATCCGAACTAATCAATTCTAGCCAGTTGACTCAAAAATTGAGAGATGAATTAGAAGCACAAATGAGTGCAGCCAAACAGTCTGTTGATTTTTTAAGTAGAGAAAGTGAAATTTCCAAATCTTCCGTCGAGCAAATTGAAACTCTCAAATCTCAATTTCTGATGCACCTGCAAGTTTTGCTGACTGAAGTTTATGAAAAAAAATCTCAGATTGTTCAAGAAATTTCACAAGTTTCCGCAGTTGTTGCGAAGGAATCTGCCAAAGTCGCACCTCAAGCGCAATTAAACCATTCCGAACAGTCAGAAGTTGCCTCTGTTGCTAGCAATGAGGATAATTTGATTGCTGACGATTATATCAAGCAAGGCGAAGAGCTTTATTTGCAAGGCAAGTATGATGAGGCAGTAGTTTGCTTTGAAAAAGCTATTTTAACGAATAATAATTTAGATAATGCTTGGTATTGGCGCGGAAATGTGTTAATAAAATTGGAGCGGCAAGAAGAAGCGATCGCCTGTTATGACCAAGCTATATCTATTAAATCAGATCACTACGAAGCATGGTATCATAAAGCTATTTTGCTGGGAAAATTGCACAAGTACGAAGAGGCGATCGCCTGTTACGAACGAGCAAGTGTGATCGATCGCACAAATTACGCTCCTTGGAACAACATAGCAGCTTTGTTGGGCAAATTGCAGCACTACGAAGAGGCAATCGCCAGTTACGATCGCGCTCTTGCCATCAAAGCAAATGATAGCGAAATTTGGCACAACCGAGGCGCGATGCTGGGAAAACTACAGCAGTACGAAGCAGCAGTCGATTCCTACGATCGCGCGATCGGGCTCTATCCGAATAGATATCAAACTTGGTACAATCGAGGTAATATGTTGTGGAGATTGCTCCGCTACGTTGATGCGATCGCCTCCTACGATCGAGCGATCGGCATTGCGCCAGACAAATATGAAATTTGGTACAATCGAGGCGCAGTGTACGGAAGAATGCAGCAATACCGCGAGGCGATCGCATCCTACGACAAAGCCATTAGCATCAAATCTAACGACTACGAGCTGTGGCATAATCGAGGCGCAGCTTTCGAGAAACTCTCGCAGTACGAAGCAGCAATTGCATCTTACGAACAAGCGATCGTGATTAACCCTAAGTGTTACGAAGCTTGGTTTGGCAAAGCCGAATCCTTAACAAAATTGCACCGAAGCGAAGAAGCGATCGCAGCCTATGAACAAGCGATCGCAATTAAGCCAGACTCCTACGACGCTTGGCACCACTTTGGGACAGTCTTGTCAGAATTAAAGCGCTATGAAGAAGCAATGACAGCTTACGATCGCGCGATCGCCATCAAACCAGAAAATGCCCAAGCTTGGCGCGATCGAAGCACTCTCGCATCAGAACTAAAACAAGATACAGAATAAACTTTTCCAGCACTCAGACATGATATAGAGGAATATAGAGGAGACGGCGAGTGCCTTAGTCCCTACTGTGATTAATTGTAGGGAAACGGCACTGCCGTCTCCTCATTTCTTGATCTATGTAAAAAAATCTACACCTATGTAGGTTGGGTTGAGGTACGAAACCCAACTCTTGATTTTAAGTTCAGGTGTTGGGTTTCGCTATCGCTCTACCCAACCTACTTGATCTAATTGAATTATATATAATTTTTAAATTATCGTCCTGAAAATCTTGAAATTAATAGAAGCATAAAGGTGTACTTCTTTTGCCATCTTAATTCAAAGCAATCAACAAAATTCTAACTAAAAACAAGTATTAATCCTGATAGACAATTTCCCAAAAAGCTGGGAACATTACTACAGTCGCTATGTAGGTTGGGTTGAGGTACGAAACCCAACTCTTGATTTTAAGTTCAGGTGTTGGGTTTCGCTATCGCTCTACCCAACCTACTTGATCTAATTGAATTATATATAATTTTTAAATTATCGTCCTGAAAATCTTGAAATTAATAGAAGCATAAAGGTGTACTTTTTTTGCCATCTTAATTCAGAGCAATCAACAAAATTCTAACTAAAAATAAGTATTAATCCTGATAGACAATTTTCCCAACAAGCTGGGAACATTACTACAGCTTTTCCTTCTTAGTTATTAACAGGACATCTGAAAGTAAAAACAGTTGCAAGACTAATAAATAGCAAGAAAAAATTGCTCATGGCAATTATTGGACTTGAAGGATAAATATAGTCAATCCTGACATAAATACCGGAATATTGCGTCGCTCATCCTTTAAATCAAACAGCACAATATATCCCTCAAAAAGTTCTACAGGTGCTTCTACCAAAGGCAAAAAAAACTAATCTGTGGAATTAAGAAAATGGCAAACATAGCAGGAACTCTCGGCGCGGATCTCATACCCGGAAATCTATCAGATGGCCGCATAATTGACCTAGGCAGCTTGATAGGTGACGATACACTCAGCGGACTAGATGGCAATGATGCGATCGGTTCGGGGTCAGGAAACGACCTGGTATTCGGCGGCCCCGGCAACGATATTGTCAACGGCAACGAAGGCGACGATCAAGTATTTGGTGGCAAAGACGACGACCAAGTATTTGGTGGCAAAGGCAATGACTTAGTTAGAGGCGACATCGGCAACGACAGCGTTTTCGGTAACGACGGCAACGACTTGATATTCGGTGGTAAAGACAATGACTCGATGTTCGGCGGTAAAGGCAACGACTTGATTCTGGGCGACCTCGGAGACGACGTACTCTACGGCGACCTCGGTTCTGATACGATGAGTGGCGGTGGTGGAAATGACATTTTTGCGATCGGGCGAGTCGGCGACGACAAACCCACATCCACCACAGGCGGCCCCGGAGTCCCCGATGCCGACGTCATTACCGACTTCCGAGTTGCAGGTAATGATGTCATCCAACTGTTCGGCGGCTTGCAATTCAGCGATTTGCAGTTTATTGATGGTACAGGATCGAATGGCAGTGCGATCGGCAACACCATAGTTCGCGATACCGGTACAGGCGAGTATTTAGTCAACATCCAAGGCAAAACCGCAGCCGAACTAAGCGCCAATCCCGCCTGGTTTCAATCAGCCGGGTTTCCCACGCCAACCCCAACGCCAACCCCAGCACCCACGCCCACACCAGGAACAACTCCTGCAAGCGTCTTCAGCTTCAGCACAAATAATTACTCCACTCCCGAAGGCAGCCCAGCCACAGTCACAGTCATTCGCACAGGCAATACATCAGCTCCCGGAAGCATTAATTTCGGTACAGTTGATGGTTCAGCCCTTTCGACCGGCTCGGCTACTGATTATACTGCCACCACAGGAACCCTGAATTTTACCGCTGGGCAAACTAGCGCCACTTTCACAGTCCCAACTCTCAACGATGCCATTAGCGAAGGCTCAGAAACAGTCAATGTATTTCTGAACAACGGTAATGTAGGCAGTCTCAATCCAGCCACGGTGACAATTTTTGATGGTGGAAGTGCCCCGGCTCCAACTCCGACTCCGATTACAACTCCAACGCCTGCAAGTATCTTCCAGTTCAGTCAAGGTAATTACACTGTCAACGAAGGCGGCCCGGCTAGCATTACCGTGACTCGCACTGGTGGTACTGGTGCGGCAACAATTAACTACGCCACAGTTGACGGTTCAGCTACTTCTAGCGGGACAGCACCTGACTACACCGTTGCTGCGGGTTCACTGAACTTTGCTGCGGGTCAAAATAGCGCAAGTTTCACAGTCCCTGCTTTGATTGATTCGATTACCGAAGGGCCAGAAACCGTAAACTTAGTGCTTAGTGGCGGTACTGTCGGCAGCAATCCGGCAATCTTGACGATTAATGATGTTGCGCCGACTCCAACTCCGACTCCAACTCCGACTCCAACTCCGACTCCAGCAACTACTGGGCCTAGTATTTTTTCGTTCAGTGCAGCGACTTACAGTGGCAACGAAGGTACTACTGCTAGTGTTACCATCAATCGCACCGGCGACTTGACACAAGGAGCAACGATTCTGTTCAGCACTGCTGACGGCTCGGCCACAGGTTCTAGTCCTGATTATGTCCCTGTCAGCAATGTCTCAGTGGTTTTTGCTCCTGGTCAAGCTAGTGCAACAGTCGGTGTGCCAATCATCAACGATACTGTGCCGGAATTGACTGAGACTGTGAACTTGTTCCTGAGTGGCGGCTCTATCGCTAGTCCCTCAGCAGCAGTCTTGTCGATTCTAGACAGTAGTGGTGTGGCAAGCAATGGATTTTTCTATGGTTCTGCTCCCGCCCCTGTCGCCGACGCTGGCACTGGAACGTTTACAATTAATCGGACTAGCGGTGTTGGTACTGGTGCGATCGACTTTTTGATTGTCGCACCTGGTGGCGGCCAACCTCAGAATCTGACGGACTATTTTATCAACGGCTCTGGTGTAGTCCCTAACCCTGCCGGAGGCACTGTGAATTTTGCTAACGGACAAACTAGCGTCAGCCTGACAATTAACAACATTGCTGGTTTAACTGCTGGTAGTGTCAACTTAGGTTTCGGCGCTGGCTCCATCGGTACTCCAGCATCAACCTCGATTACTCTACTCTAAGGTGATTTGCAGGGTGGAAAATGCCTGTCCTGCGATCGCAAAAACCTGTATTTTGAACACTTGAATTCTCTTGTTGTAGCCTGTGTTCTTTACAGCGTTCCACGGAGGCCCAGCACCCGTTATGAATGAAAGAAACTCTTTCTCCCCTTCTCCCCCTCTCCTCTTCTCCCCCTCTCCCCTGCGAGTTTCTTAGGAGACTTCCTGGATATCCCGCCCCGTTTAGGGCGGTTTTTTGTTGTTTGGAAGTAATACTATTTCTAAAAATAAAGTGATAAGCTTAGATTCATTGCCTAAAAAGGAGAATAGTTATGTCTGTTCAGACTCAAAAGTGGCTATTTACTGTCCAAGAATATCACCTGATGAGTGATGCTGGTGTTTTTGCTAATGAACGAGTGGAACTTATCGAAGGAGAAATCATCCAAATGGCTGCAATTGGTAAACGTCATGCCGCCCGTGTCGATCGCCTCGCACGACTATTTAGCCATATTTCAGAGTCTCTGGTGATTTTTCGGGTGCAAAATCCGATTTGCCTTAATGATAAATCTGAACCTCAACCTGATATTGCTCTAGTACAACCCCGTGCTGATTTTTATGAAGAATCCTTGCCAAATACTGAGGATATTTTGCTTTTAGTCGAGGTAGCAGATAGTACGGTTAATTATGACCGGGATGTGAAAGTACCTAACTATGCTCGTTCTGGGATTCGGGAAGTATGGTTGTGGGATCTTGAGGTTAACTGTTTGGAAGTTTACCGCAATCCGACGGCAAATGGCTATACTTTAATGCAAAAGTTTGAGCGGGGAGAAGTCGTTTCACCGTTGGCTTTTCCTGATTTTGAAGTGAGTGTTGATTTAATTTTGAGTTAGCCTACTTTAGCAGTAGCTAGAATATTAGAAGCAAAAATAGTAAACTTAGGCTCACCGCCAAAAAAGGAGAATAGTTATGTCTGTTCAGACACAAAAGTGGCTATTTACAGTCCAAGAATACCATCTGATGACTGAGGCTGGCGTTTTTGCGAATAATGAACGAGTGGAACTCATAGAAGGAGAAATTATCCAAATGGCTGCAATTGGTACTCGTCACGCGACTTGTGTGCGGCGACTGATCCGACAGTTTCGCCAAATTCCAGAAGAAAGTGCTATTTTGGATGTTCAAAACCCAATTCGGTTAACTGAACGTACCGAACCTCAACCCGATCTAGTTTTGCTACAATTCCGTTTAGATTACTACGAAACAGCACATCCAATGCCATCAGAAGTATTGCTGTTAGTTGAGGTTTCTGATAGTACAGTTGATTTTGATCGCGATGTGAAAGTACCCAACTACGCTCGTTCTGGGATTCAGGAAGTATGGTTGTGCGATCTTGAAGTTAACTGTTTAGAGGTTTATCGGAATCCCACGGCAAATGGCTATACTTCCATCCAAAAATTTGAGCGAGGAGAAATGGTTTCACCGTTAGCTTTTCCTGAGTTTGAAGTGAGTGTTGATTTGATTTTGGGTTAGGGAGATTAGCTAGTAGTAGTTTGAATATTACTAGCAAAAATGGTAAGCTTAAGCCAACTGTTGAAAAAGGAGAATAGTGATGTCTGTCAAAATGCAAAGACGGCTGTTCACATTACAAGAATATCACCTGATGGGTGAATCTGGCATTTTCGGTGAAGATGACCGAATAGAATTGATAGAAGGAGAGATTGTTCAAATGGCTGCAATTGGTACTCGTCACGCAAGTTGTGTAAACCGCCTCGCGCGGCGGTTCAGCTTGATTCCCGAATATCTGGCTACTTTTGGTATCCAAAACCCAGTTAAGTTAACCGATCGCACTGAGCCTCAACCGGATGTTGTATTGCTACAACCTCGCGCTGATTACTACGCCACAGCGCATCCAGTACCGTCAGAAGTTTTGGTATTAGTTGAGGTTTCAGATAGTACAGTTGATTATGACAGAGATGTGAAAGTATCCATTTACGCGCGATCGCTAATTCAGGAAGTTTGGCTAGTAGATTTAGTTGAAAATTGTTTGGAAGTCTACCGCCAACCAAGCCCGAACGGTTATAGTTTAATGCTCAAGTTTTGGCGCGGTCAACAAGTTGCGCCCCTGGCTTTTCCCGATTTTCAAGTGAGCGTTGATTTTATCTTGGGTTAGGCTAACTTTTGTATAAAATTTAGATATTTACCGGATAATTGTCATTCGCTGATTCCCTATTTTTTCTTCTTTGTGATATCCGTTACATCCGTTACAAAATCCGTTGCCGAACTTCTTCCTTCTGCTATAATAAGTGTAATTCCTCAAATAGCGCAAGTTCTATGACTATTGCCAAATCATTTGAATTGGAAGTCACCCATCTCCCAGACCACACTGAATTACCAGAGTCGGACGGTACTTTTGTGAAAAACTTTCAAGAACTTCCTCAAAGCATTATTCTCACTGATTCACTCCGACCAATATTGCAACAAATTCATCCTGATGCACGCTACCGCATCGGTCAAGATTGCGGGATTTATTGGCGTTTAACTGAGCCTCTGGAACGGGGTGCAGAAGCACCTGATTGGTTTTATGTGCCGAATGTTCCCCCACTATTAAATGGTGAGGTGCGACGTTCTTATGTATTGTGGAAAGAATACGTTGCACCGCTGATTGTTTTGGAATTTGTGTCGGGGAATGGTTCAGAAGAGCGAGATCGAACTCCGCCTCCCGAACTCGGTCAACCAGAAGCACAAAAGGTTGGCAAATTCTGGGTTTATGAGCAGGCGATCCGCGTACCTTTTTACGGAATTTATGAAGTAAAAAAAGCTGCTGTAGAAATGTATCATTTACAAGATAATCGCTATCAGCTAATGAGTGCAAATGAGCGCGGTCACTATCCAATTCCTCAGCTTGGAGTTGAGTTGGGAATTTGGCAAGGTGAATATGATGAGATGAATTTACCTTGGTTGCGTTGGTGGGATAGTGAAGGTAATTTGTTGTTAATTGGGGAAGAACGTGCGGAAAAAGAACGCCTTCGCGCAGAACGAGAGCGTCTTCGTGCTGGAGAAGAACATCTTCGCGCGGAGGAAGAACATCTTCGCGCAGAGGAAGAAAAACAACGGGCCGATCGCCTAGCAGCAAAATTGCGCGAAATGGGAATTAATCCTGATGAAGTCTGAGGTTTTTTTCGGGTGTTAAATGGGGGTACGATCGCACTTTGGGCAACTCTAGAAATATCAGAAGTCTGGAAAGTGCGATCGCACTTCCCATCTCCCCATCTCCTCACCCCATCCCCTTATTAAGATTTCCTTAATTGCTTTGATCGGATACAGACATCAGTGGTATTATTAACAGCTAAGCTAGGGGTGCCCAAAAATCCGGGCTGAGAAAACACCCTTAGAACCTGAGTCTGGGTAATGCCAGCGGAGGGAAGCTGTTTATGAAGGATATAAGATATGCGTACCGAATGGATCGCTAAGCGTAGCGGGCAGAGCAATGTGAGTCAAATGCACTACGCTCGCCAAGGTGTAATTACTGAAGAAATGCACTACGTCGCTAAGCGAGAAAATCTGCTCCCAGAGCTCATCCGTGCTGAAGTAGCCCGTGGACGGATGATTATTCCGGCTAACATCAATCATACGAATTTGGAACCAATGGCGATCGGCATCGCCTCCAAGTGCAAAGTCAATGCTAATATCGGTGCATCTCCCAACTCTTCTAATATGCAAGAAGAAGTTGACAAGTTGGTATTAGCAATCAAATACGGTGCTGATACCGTGATGGACTTGTCCACTGGTGGTGGTAATCTGGATGAAATTCGGACTACGATTATCAAAGCTTCAACAGTGCCGATCGGCACAGTACCGATTTATCAAGCACTAGAAAGCGTTCATGGTAACATGGAAAGTCTCACCGCCAATGACTTTCTGCATATCATTGAAAAACACGCTCAACAAGGCGTAGATTACCAAACAATTCACGCCGGAATTCTGATTGAGCATTTGCCATTAGTGAGAGATCGTTTGACTGGAATTGTATCTCGCGGCGGTGGCATTTTGGCCCGGTGGATGCTGCATCACCACAAACAAAATCCCCTCTACACTCACTTCAATGACATCATTGAAATCTTCAAAAAATACGATGTTTCGTTTAGTTTGGGAGATTCTTTGCGCCCAGGTTGCACTCACGATGCGTCCGATGCAGCTCAATTAGCTGAACTCAAAACTTTGGGACAATTAACTCGCAAAGCTTGGGAACATGACGTGCAGGTAATGGTGGAAGGCCCAGGCCACGTGCCGATGGATCAAATTGAGTTTAATGTCAAGAAACAAATGGAGGAATGTTCCGAAGCACCTTTCTATGTTTTGGGGCCGTTGGTGACAGATATTGCTCCTGGTTACGATCATATCACTTCTGCGATCGGCGCGGCGATGGCTGGTTGGTACGGCACTGCAATGCTCTGCTATGTAACACCGAAAGAACACCTCGGTTTACCGAATGCTGAGGATGTCAGAAATGGGCTGATTGCCTATAAAATTGCGGCTCATGCTGCTGATATTGCGCGGGGTCGTCCGGGTGCACGAGACAGAGACGATGAACTCTCGAAAGCGCGTTACAATTTCGATTGGAACCGTCAATTTGAGCTGTCATTAGATCCAGAACGGGCAAAGGAATATCACGACGAAACTTTGCCGGCAGATATCTACAAAACTGCTGAATTCTGTTCGATGTGTGGGCCTAAGTTCTGTCCGATGCAGACTAAGGTTGATGCCGATGCTTTGACTGAATTAGAGAAGTTCTTGGCTAAGGAACCTGTGGCACAACGCTAACTATAGCAATCCTAAATCATTTGTGAACTTCTTACTCCCTCCCCTTAATAAGGGGAGGGTTGGGGAGGGGTAAAAAACTTTACGACTCCTGCAAGGATTGCTATAGTGGCGTAGGGTGCGTCAGCCTTGTAGGGGCTAAGAGAGCCATTCGCCCCTACTGAAACAGAAAACCTTGTACGGGCTAAGAGAGCCATTCGCCCCTACGCACCCTACGTTGCGGAGTTTAAATGCCGAACAGCTTAACAGCTATTGTTTTCGCAGAACGGCATGAAAACACACAAAAAAACAGGCGCACCAGGTAGAAAGTGTGTTAAAGCATCGACACTTCGCCGACAACCTCCAAGCGCTTGAATTCGCTGAGAGTAAGGTAAGTTTCCGAGAGAGTTTCCGCGATCGCCGCAGTGATCCATCCCAACTGCTTGAGCAAATGAATCGCCACCGCATATTGAGCGCGCTTTGCCCCATCCGTCACTTTAATTGCCAAACCCATGCCTTCGCCAACCAGACCAATGCACTGCACCCCTTCGGCACCAGATTTGCTGACGACTTCCCCTTGAGTCAAGCGCATCAGTTCCGTGTCAAATCTCCCTTCACCCGAAATCATTGTGGGGTGATGAGTCATGGCGCGGACAATCCGTTCCATGTCCACATTGTCGCCTGATGCCAACTTAGCGTAGAGAGAAGCCATTTGCCCCAACTGCAATAAATAAGTAGGAGCGCCACAGTCGTCGCGAGCGCTGATAAACTCTTCAGCAGGCATTGCCAGCAATTCAGCCACCTTGCCCAAAATAAGCTGCTGGACGGGATGTTTGCGGCGCAAATAAGTTTCCAGTGGCCAGTGGAGTTGCTGACAGACAGCCAGCATTCCGGCGTGTTTACCGGAACAGTTGTATTGCAAGGAACTTTTTTTGCCTTCAGGAATCGGGCATTGAAGTCTAGAAGGGTCAATGTCGCAGCGCCACAGGACGTTAAACACCTGCCGCGATTGCTCGATCGTACCTTGATGAGAACTGCACATAATTGCTAAATCTCGATCGGTCAGTTCGTAGCGTTCTAAAGTACCACTCGCCGTCACAGCCAAAGCTTGAAAAGGCTTGAGTGAAGAACGGACAAAGGTGGCCGTTTCCGAGTTACCAGCAACGGACAGAACGCGGCCACGATTGTCACAGACAGTTGCTTGGACGCGATGCTTAGATTCCACAATACCTTCGCGCAGCAGTCTGACTTCCAGTTCTGGAGCTTGGGTTCGTTTTCCCCTTGTCATATCAATTTTAGATGTTAGATTTTAGATTTTAGATGGATTGCGATTGCGCCGTCAGGATACCCAGGACACGGCAGATCTAGAGGACACGGCAGATCTAGAGGACACGGCAGTGCCGTTTCCCTACCCCGGTTAATTGTAGGGACACGGCAGATCTAGAGGACACGGCAGTGCCGTTTCCCTACCCAATCGTAGGGACACTCAAGCGAGCCCATAGGTGTCAACTTAAGCCTGAAAGCCTTGAGAAATCTGGTTTTTACCTGAGTCTAGA
>NZ_NXIB02000082.1 GCF_002412335.2 Tychonema bourrellyi FEM_GT703 | reverse complement strand
CTCCGACTCCGACTCCGACTCCATCGGTAACACCGACTCCAACTCCGACTCCGACACCAACTCCATCGGTAACACCGACTCCGACACCAATTCCATTGGTAATACCAATTCCGACACCAACACCGACACCGACACCAACACCATCAGTAACACCCACACCGACACCCACACCGATCGCAATTAACACACCACCAGTCGGTACAATCGGTACAATCGATCGCGGTGAACCAACTAATTTCCCACAAAATCAAGTGGTAGATAACCAATATCTACTGAGTGATAATGATGACACCAGTATCCCGCAATCAGCCTTTGGTCAACCTATATTCGGGTTATCAGGTAATGATAAGTTGACGGGAAGTGCCGATAATGACACCATCTCTGGTAACGAAGGTGCTGATACCATTGATGGCGGTGATGGGAACGATAACTTGTTTGGGGGGAAAAAATCGGATCAATTGTCTGGTGGTAATGGGAATGACTTCTTGAGTGCAAATAATGAGAATGATACTCTCACGGGTGGCGATGGGAATGATATCTTACGCGGTGGGAAGGAAAATGATGTTTTGATTGGTGGAAATGGGGATGATGAATTGTGGGGCGATAAGGGTTTCGATGTGCTCACAGGTGGCGCAGGAAAGGATACCTTTGTCTTACAATATACGGCTACTAACCCTTCTCAAGCTGATGTGATTACTGACTTCACTTCCGATGATAAAATCAAGTTGATTGGTGCCACTTTTAGTCAATTAACTTTTGAGTCAGTTAATGTCATCTTAGATGGTGCAAATGCTGTAGCTTCAACGGCGATTAAATCGGGGAATGATTACTTGGGAGTGGTTTATAATGTGAATCCAACCGCTCTTAATAGTGGCTCTTTCTTGTAAGATTGCTGGGGAAGATACTATAGGCTAAGTCATCATAGGGAGGCTTTCGCCTCCCTGTTTGGACTGTTAGTTTCTGATCCTATAGCAATCCTTGCAGGAGTAGGGGCGAATGGCAAGAGAGCCCCTACAAGGTTTTCCGTTTCAGCGTAAGAGGGGTCTGGTCACAACAGCTTGTAATTTCTTACAAGCTCAGTCGCAAAGAGGGCTGAGTTACTGACTTTCTTAACACCCTAAAAATATGAAACACAACTCAGTATCTTTATTTTTAAAGATTCTGTAAAGAATGTTTGTGACTGAAATCACTTTAAGTCGGTGACATTCTACCGTAAAATCTTTAATGAGATTAACGCTAAATCTAAGGCAGCCCGCTAAAATCCCTAAAGAAAAGTCTGAAAAAAAAGTAAAAATTATGGCTCAAGCAAAGATTGGCATCATTGGCGGCAGCGGTTTATACAAAATGGATGCGCTCAAGGATGTCCAAGAAGTGAAAATTGATACACCCTTTGGAGAACCCTCCGATGCGGCGATCGTGGGAACTTTGGACGGTACAACCGTAGCATTTCTGGCAAGACACGGACGCAACCACACTTTTTTGCCCTCCGAAGTGCCGTATCGGGCAAATATTTATGCCATGAAGAGTCTGGGAGTTGAGTATTTAATCTCAGCATCGGCGGTGGGTTCCCTGAAAATAGAGGCGAAACCTTTGGATATGGTAGTGCCCGATCAGTTTATCGATCGCACAAAAAATCGAATTTCCACATTTTTTGGAGAAGGAATAGTCGGCCACATTACCTTCGGCGATCCGATTTGTGGCGAATTAGCAAAAGTATTAGCAAGTGCGATCGCGGATTTAAACCTCCCCGACGTCACACTCCACCGTGGGGGCACCTACGTCTGCATGGAAGGCCCCGCATTTTCAACAAAGGCAGAATCGCACCTTTACCGCAGTTGGGATGCCACAGTCATCGGGATGACCAATTTGCCAGAAGCAAAATTAGCCAGGGAAGCTGAAATTGCCTACGCAACTTTAGCCTTAGTCACCGATTATGACTGTTGGCATACGGATCATGAAAGTGTAACTGTAGAAATGGTAATCGCCAATTTGCACCGGAATGCCGAAAATGCTCAAAAAGTCATTCAAGAAACAGTCCGCAGACTAACTGAAAATCCTCCTGTTTCGGAGTCCCATTCAGCTTTGAAATACGCAATTCTGACTCCGCTAGATAAAGTTCCGGTGGCTACTAAAGAGAAAATGGGTTTGTTGTTGCAAAAGTATTTGTAGCGAATAGCGGTTAGGGCATAAACTGTAAGTAGACATTTTTGCGATGTCTTACGTCTTGTGTCCTAACCGCCTTGGCGGTTGCTATAATCGCACAATCAGGATACGGCAGTGCCGTGTCCTCTAATTATTCCGATACAACCGGAATCGATGTCATTTGTGTAGATGCGGTTGCAACCGCAGTCTAATTTTTAATACTTTCCAAAGTTTTGAGAGCTTCTGCAACGTGTGCTTTGAAATCCAACATTGAGTCAAAAATATGTTTGACAACACCTTGTTTGTCAATTACATAAGTCACTCGACCGGGCATAATCCATAGTGTAGCAGGAACACCATATAATTGACGCACTTTATTACCACCATCACTCAACAATGTAAAAGGTAACTGATATTTAGTAGCAAATTTCTGGTGAGACTGCTGCGAATCATCGCTAATCCCAATTACTTCTGCACCTGCGTCTTTAAACACTTCATAACTATCACGAAAAGCGCAAGCTTCCGCTGTACATCCCGGTGTATCGTCTTTCGGGTAGAAGTAGACGATAACATTTTTTTGACCCCGAAAATCTTTGAGGCTGACGGATGAGCCAGTTTGCGAGGTTAAGGTGAAATCTGGTGCGGTGTCTCCTATTTTGACTGTCATGTTTTTTGAAGTGAGTTTCGTTTGTTGATTATTATACAGTTGAGTAGGGTGCGTGAGTAGAAGATCTTCGATCAAGTTGAGAAAACTAGCAACTGACGAACCTTACAAGTTTCTGTTTGCATCTCTTGATAAAATCAAGTTGAGCACGTTCAACTCGTTGGAGCTCATCAGATACTTATCTGTGAACATTTTGGCTCGACTTTGTTCTAAACTGTAGCTTCTAAACACAATAAATGGGAAGTCTTTGTATTTGTGTCCGATCGGCATTACACTATCTACAGGATACATTGCTCTCATATAAGCCGACAAGATATCCCGAAACCGCATATCTTCCGGTTCTTCCAGCCCGCTGTCAGCAAAATACTCCTGCATTTCCTCCCCGCTGACGAAAGCAAATAGCGGTATGGCATAATAGCGATCGAACTGTTGGCTGAGTTGTTCAAAATACTGAGTTTTCTCGACATCGCTGTTGAGAAATTGCAAAAGCTCGATCGCACCTCCTCTTATAGCCGATATTACATTCTCCGGGGACAACTTACTATCCCTGATTTGACGCATTTTTTTCAGCAACTTCTTCTCTAGACATTCCTTAATTTCTCCATGCAGCCGCATCTGGTATTTTTCCAGCAAATTTTTATTAGCCAGAGGCACTACCAACAAACTACCACAAACATGACCAATCTCTAAATTATCATAACTCAGCAAACCATCCAGCGGATTACACTTATCCAAAAACTTCTTATTAAAATCATCCCGCATTTCCAGGTAAGAATCGCCCTTGTGACGTGAGTTATCAGAATTTGTCAAAACAAACTCCCCGCGACCCAAAAGCTGTTCCAGGCTCGTATAAACCTCCTTTAGCAACCTATTTCCTCGGATGCTTTCGCTCTTTAGCGTTTTAATCAGAGAAGCCATCTTGTTACTAAAAGTATCTCCCACTGCTGAAACCGACTTCCCGCCAATGGGAATCATCACAAACTTGTCCCTACCTAAATTCCCGTATCCGACAATTCGCGTCATCACCGCCGTCTTCAGAATTAGCAGTAAATTCAACAAACTCAACTTACTTTCTTGTAGGGAAAGTGCCGCATCATCAGCATAATAAACTGCTGTATCAGACACGTAAAAAACTAACTCCTTATCTTCACCATCAAGAGTTTTCCCCTGTTTATCTTCGCCGCGCCCTCGATAAATCACTTGTATGATTTCCATCAGATTTTTCTCAATCTGGAAGCGGGGAATATCAACTAAAATATGCTTAGTTTTCGGGAAAGATAAACCGCGACTTCCCGATGCAGTCATAAAGATTACTTTAGCTGTATCTTTGCACTCCTGTATTTTTGCTTTCTCCTCTTCCGAGATATTCGCATGAATTTCTAGATAATCGGTAAACTGCTCAAATTCTCGTTCTTTTTGAATTTTTTCAATCAATTCTGCCAATCTTTGCTTACTTTGAATATAGACTATAATTTGTTCGACACCAGGTTGCGCCAATCGCTGATTGATATCCTGAATTATTTCAGATTGTACCCGTTTTACTAAGTTATTATCCTGCTTTAAAGACGCATTTTCATTGTATTTAACAGCTTCTATGAATACCTTGTAAGTTATCTGCAAACTGCGGGCTGGATAAGAATTGGCATTGATTACCGTTGCGGCTAGATTATTAAATTTAAAAGGAGTGACTTGTAAAGGTTCAATTACATCGGAATTTTTAGCTAACTTCTTGAAATATATTTTATCCGGTTCATGGGAGGTATTTTCAAGGTGTTGTTTAATCACATCGGGGTCAACAATCGAAGCATCTGCTACAATAATTTTAGTATTAAAACCGTGTTGTGGCTTATGCAACTCATGCTTTTTAACCATCTTGGCAATTCCGGCTAGAAACTCAACCCCACCGTCATCTCCTGTAATTTCATCTATCATAATGAAGATGTGTTTGATGCGACTGGATATTTCTTGCATCTTGGCGGGGATGACTTGTTTATCCCGTTTGTTATAAGTATCTTGAAATATCTGTTCTAAATAATCAAGGGTACTTTGTCGATTTTCTTTCATCCTCAAAGATTGGATAGAAACTGTAGCTACAATATTGTTATAAGTTCTACAGTTGATTAGGCTATAAATCCCATTACAAATACTATTTAGCACTCCCATAGTTTTGAGGCTAGCTGCTTCAATTACGGTTTCGTTTTTTCTAGCAATTTGTCGCTGGTAGTTTTCTCTTACCTGAAGTTCGGGATTATCTTTAAGAAAATGAACCGTTTTTTCTGTAAAGTTTTCGCTGCGGCTATTTGAGCTATACTTGACTGTACGTTTTCCCGAATAGCTGGCGATAATATCGGAGTTTGTATTAATACAGAATAACCGATTGTTGCACAGCAAACCAGTATTCTTATCCTTGAATTTCTCGATAATATCTAAGTTTACTTGCTTGCGGGGACTGACATATAAGAATAAGAAACCGTCGTCGATATGTGTTTTTAGGAAATTTGCGATCGCAGTTGTTTTCCCAATTCCTGGATTACCAGTCAAAAAGATATAAGTTTCATCAGATTGAAGCGCTTTTACAATTAATTTAGCATGAGCATTTCTCAAATGCAAACCGCGCTCAATTTGCAATTTATCTGCCAGTTTATCTGATATGATATCAATAGAATTAACAAAATTGTCTATTCGTTCAGGATGACATACAGGTTTAGTAAGATTTTTCTCAATTCCTAACAGAGAATCGACAAACTTTCGCCCTTCTTGGAAACTACGAGCGGCGTTGAGTTCGATTACACCTAAAACTTCGGTGCGAGAATCACTAATTTCTTTGTTAGTAACTTCTTTTTTGTAAATTTCGGCGCAAGTTGCTAACAACTGAAGTTTGTCCTGGCGTAGGGAAATTGTGCTAATATTGCGATCGCCATAACCCACCACATTAAACAAAACCTCAGCATCTTGTCCAAGGATACCAGTTTGTTGCAGAAATCCATAGAAGCTGTGAGCATAGCTACCAGCCTGAATCAACTTAACGCTTTCCTTATCCTTATACTTAAAAGCTGTGAAATATCCTTTCAAATCCTCCGAGAAATCCACACCCAAAGTGCTGGTATCCATCCGCAGATTAGAAAACACACTTTTGGAGCGCAAATAGCTAATTTCTCTGAGCAAATATTTCCGTATCACCTCTATTTCGTTGAGATTATCGACTTTTTCCGAAGTCAACGGAGGAGTAAACGCAGATAAATCAACGCACAGAATTCTAAAATCATTCTCATACTGTAACAACATCAGAGTATCAGCTTGCAAAAACTCACCCGTTTTCTTGTAGCGCTGGATGTAGGAGTTAATCTCATCGTCTGAGAAATTTGGTGGCGCTGTTTCAAACTGAGATAATACCTTCTTAAACGCTTTAAAAACTTCTGTCTTATCGTCATTCTGGGTTCTAATACTGTTAGCACAACTCAAACTGCACTGAAAATACAAGATTTGCGATAACCTTAAAGTCCAGCCCGTAGATGTGAGGTACTCCCGGAAGAAATTCAACCCACCAATAAAGCCTTTTTGGACAAAAAATAGACTCCACTTCTCAACAATTTTAGCATCCAAACTACCGAGGAGATTAGCTTCCCTAGTTATTTCCGCCATCATCTTTGGCAATTCTAGTTTCTGCAAATCGAGACGGTAAGAATCACCAAAATTATGAGCTATCTTTTCCTTTTGAATATATGCCAAAATCCCGATATTGAATCCTACCTCAAACAGTAGTCCAAAATCTGCACCGATCATGATTGCGTACCTCCATCACCGACATTCAAGACTTCTCTTACCTTATTCAAAAAAGCCAGCGAGTTAAATTCTGCATTCCCGCCCGCATGACGAAACATAGATAAAGCACCCACAGAATCATCACCAATAATCCGCTCATAGGGGTCAAGTTTCAAACTAATATTGTGGCGAGCTTCATACCTAGAAAAGTGGAAGATGGTGAGATAATGCAGCAAAGTATCTTTG
Source organism: Tychonema bourrellyi FEM_GT703 (assembly GCF_002412335.2). GTDB lineage: Bacteria > Cyanobacteriota > Cyanobacteriia > Cyanobacteriales > Microcoleaceae > Microcoleus > Microcoleus bourrellyi. Next base: position 10,813 of record NZ_NXIB02000082.1, on the reverse strand, counting down.
ATTTCACCATCATAAATCAAACCTTGGTGCAAGTCTTGATCATCCAGAATCCCATCATATATATGCAATAGTGTTGAGTAGGAAATCACGCCATTGTAAAAGTTTTTTCCTCCCGGCTGCTTGACGTTAATCCCGTTAAACAAGTTAAAAAACATCACAGCTTGCTGATTACCTTTTGCAGACAAGCTTTCAAGCTCCATTGCATCTTGAATGTAAAAAGATTTGCTTTTATCACCCAGGAAACTGCGGACAAAGTATTTATCAAAAAACATCGGATAAATTTTGATATCGCGGCGCTCTCCCTTCAAAGTTCGGAGCAATTTTCTTGACATGAAAGACATTTCTTCATCTTCCTCAGTCTTGGTAATGTGCAGCTTACTCATGTAAGGTGCTTGGGAAATATATGCAAAATTTCGATATCCTTGTTGATAAAGCTGACTCATCACATCTTCAAGAATTACAGGTTCAGTATAAAGGCGGCTGACACTGTAATTCTCGGAAAAGGTTTTCAGCATTTCGACTTGAATTGTGCTGTCATTTAGCTGATTAATTCCGATAACTTCTCCGATTAAGCTGGCTTGTCTTTGGAAGCGGTTTTGATTGCCTTTTTTCGCATCGCTATCCCGACTGGAGACGACAATAATTGCTAACTTATCCAACTCTGGAGATAGCTGCACATTGTCGAAGCGAAACTTTTTAGGAAGGATGGAATACATGGAACTCAAACCGTTACGGACATGGAAACCATCAACTCTTTCTCTAATCCGAAATCCTTGAGAAGTTGAGCGGTGTTTTTCACTCAAAATGTGAGACAATGTTTTGGAAACGTTAGCCATAAATTCTTCTGACGGTGAAGGGTGTTTATGGACGCCTTCGTGAAGTCTCGCCATCGGAATAAATAAGTTTTCCGCTTTATTTTCTAGCAGTATTCTCATACAGATATAAGACAGCAGTAACATGGTAAACTTATAGACAAAAGCCGCCGCAGGTTGTAAACCTTTTTCGCCACTATCTAGTCGTCTGTCGTCATAGGGAAACAGGACTAATTTGGTATTAAAATGGTATTTGTAGATGTCTCTAGAACGCTGGGCTTTAGGTGCAGAAAGTATCGGCAAAACATCTACACCTTCTACATTATATTCCATGCTGAAAGTTTGGCGTTCATCAGTAGGGAAATAGCGGACATCTTCTATGGTAATATTAACTGGTAACTGACAGATTGCTGTTTCGCTGAGTGTAGCGGGTTCGACGGCAATATAATGGAGTGTCTGCTTATAATTTCGCTCCATAATGTCATTGAAAAATTTACAATTCGTCAAAATATTGTCAATGTCTTCTAACAAGCCCATTTTGAGGTTTACGTGTCGCGTTTCTGTGCGACTGGGTAAAATTGTCTGCCGTTCCAGAAAGCCTTTCAGCATTTTTTTAAGATGGCTGATTTTGTGCTTAATATTAAACTTCTTAAACCCTTCGATGAAGTTGCGAAATAGCTCTCTTTTCGCCTCGTCATCAGAACCTTGTAGGACTGGCAATACTCTTTGTTCAAAAATTGCGATCGGGTGATGATTGAGTTCGGCTTCAGCGTCGTAGTTTTGCGCTAATGGATCATGGCGAGAAGCAAACACAAAATAGTACAGTAATGCGATTCTTAACACCTTGCGGGCGAATGTTTCGGTAATGGAATCTATGGAATCTTCACCAATTGCTGCTTGGTGTTCTTCACTGTCTGGATTGAGTAGATTCAGATAATATTCAAATGCTTCTTTTCCGCCGCGCGCTTGAACTGGGTTGTTAAATTTGATTTTGAGACCAAAGATAAATTTACGTTCGCTTTGAGGAGTGTCGGTGCTTTCTCCCAAGTAACCTGCTACAATGGGAATAATTGGCAGTGCATCTAAAACTTCCGCTCTGGCAAAAATTTCTCTGTAATTAAATCGAAATCCTGCATAATTTACTTCGTATTCGCCATCGGCTTTATTACTATCATTGATATATTTTTCTAGCAATCTGAGGCGGCGAATCAAGTCTTCTAAATAGATGATGCCTACAGTATCTGTGCTGCTACCCTGGATGTGTTCTAGCAGATACTCCAAATAGGTAATTTTCGCTTCTTTATTCAGTTTTCCCAGAGTTTCTTTGTCTACCAGTCGGATCAATTTATAAAAATCTGAGTCTTGATTTTTAACCATCTCATCAAGACGATGATGAAGTTCTTGTCTATCGTCGTTGGTATCAGCTTTTTCATTAATGTAGTTTTCCAAACCCTCTTTTAGCTGTTGCTGAAAAATATCAGTATTTCGCACCGCAATCGTCAATTTATGTAGCTTTAAAGTGGCGTGGCTACCAGAATCGAGGGGGTGCAAAGTTAGCTTTTCTTTTTCTAAAGAAGGGTGGCGTTTGCCAAAATCGTATTTAAAACCTAACTCTTGACCGTTTCCCCGAAAAGATGGTGAACTTAAAGGAGTAATCAAGCTAGTGACAAACTTTTCTATAGAAGCATTTTGTGGCAATTTAGATTCTAAGTTTTGTCGTAAACACTCTTTGATCTGCTTGATTCTGTCGCCAAAATGCTCCTCAACTTCCTGTGGAAAATTGACTGTAGCACAATCTGCTTGACGTTCAAAGGAACCCAAGGGTTTCCGCACTTCTATTTTGGCAACGTCAGCAGCAATGGCATCGATATCGACAATCAGACGACGCCGATCGCCCGAAACGCTAAACGGATTTTTCCCCCGCAAAACTTCTAAAATCTTGTCCAGCAAATCGCCATAGTCCACTGGAACTAAATCGCTGTTATCCAATCTTAAGATGTTCACCCTGTTCACTCCTTCAAAAAGCTTGAATCCACTCTTTCACTTCGTATTCAGTCCAAACCCCATTTACCCAATAAGGATCGGCCTCAACTAATTCTCGCACAGTCGCCTCGTTTTCGGCTTCGTAAATTGCAAAAACTTTTGTTAAATCTTTGGTAGGTCCGATCGCAATTAACACTCCCGATTCCTTCTGCTTAGCCAATCCCGCTAAATGAGCGTCTCGAAACGGAGCGCGTTTTTCGAGGACATCCTCGCAGTAACTGCCCCACATCACATATTTAGTCATATCTGTCAACCTCTTGAACAGTCTAAATTTCAGGCTGTTTATCTAAAATTAGCCCGATCGCCATTTTCATAATATCATCTCGGTTCACCATCTTGGCAATTTCTTCGACATCATAGATTCCTTCAAAAGCCTCTAAAGCCGCCGACTTCAACCCAGATTCATAGGCATCCTCCAAAGTCTCGACTAATTCCTCCTCTGTGAGATAAGTGCCTTTGGCTTTATGTCGCTTGTTGGTGCGTTGGATTTGCTTGACTGAATTGAATATCGAAGTTTCCCAAGACTTAGTAGTACGGTTTTCAGCAACTTTTTTAATCAGATGTAGTAGCAGAATAATGCCATAACTGAAAATTTTGTTAAGCTTGTCGGACTTACTCATTTCTTCTAATTCTGCGACTAACACTAGAGCCTCTGCAACCTTACCTCGGTGTAGCAACTCTTTTAATTCCATTAATTCTTCCATTAGGTTTGATATTATTGCTATCTAATAGATTATACTAAAACCAGGCGGTTAGAAACCGCGTCTACACAAACAAAACCCACCTCCGTGGGTTATAATATTACTAAATTCATAGAGGAGCAAGCTATGACTTTATTAGACCTTCGCCTGTTGACGGTTCAAGAATATCACCTAATGGCTGAAATTGGGATTCTTGATGAAGATGAACGAGTAGAATTATTGGCTGGACAGATAGTTAAGATGGCAGCAAAAGGAACAGCACACGGTGCAGGGGTAAAACGGACTGTAGAGCTATTAGAGAACCGCTTAGGAAGGTTGGTATTGGTAAGCGTACAAGATCCAGTTCGGTTAAATGACAACTCGGAACCGGAACCTGATATTGCTTTACTTGTGCGAGATCCACTTTACTATGAAGACCATCATCCAACTCCTTCTGAAATTTATCTGATTATTGAGGTTGCTGATACTACGCTGAGGACAGATTTGGGGATTAAAGCAAATCTTTATGCTGAGTCAGGAATTGCTGATTATTGGGTATTAGATGTTAATAATCGGCAACTTCACGTATTTAGAGAACCTAGTCAGGATGGTTATCAAAGTATAGCAGTTCTTGGGGATGATGCGAGTATTTCTCCTCTGCAATTTCCTAATATTTATTTCGATGTGCGAGATATGTTGCGGCCTTTAAATTATTGATTTTTTTAGTCTAGCAATCGGTTGGTCGCAGAAACCGGGTTTCTCTGAATATATTAGTTGAGAGGGATAAATTTGGGAATAAACCCGGTTTCTCAGTCTTTGCAGCAAATTTAGCCGTAGGGTGCGTCGCTATGAGATTGTGGATTTTTCTCAGGGATTTTTCGCAGGCGACGCACCCTACAATTAGCTTCTCAAACTAACGCCGAATTTCTCCACTAAAACATCGCGCACTTTTTGTTGGGCTGGTTCGACATCGGTTTCGCTTAATGTTCGATCGCCCGATCGATAAATCAACCGAAATGCTAAACTACGTTGTCCCGCCGGCACGTTGTCACCACGGTATTCGTCGAACAATTCCACCGAATCCAGCAAACTACCGGCCGCCTTTTTCATCGCACCAGCCATCTCAGCAACCGCAACTTTAATCGGTGCAAAAAATGCAATGTCTCTATCGGAAGCAGGGAAACTGGAATAAGCGGCGAATTTGCGAGTCGAATTTTGCGTTAGCCCTAATTCAGCTAACAGCACCGCCAAATCTAATTGAAACACATAAACCTGCTCAGGTAAATCCTTTTCTTGCTGCAATTGTGGATGCAATTGTCCAAAAATTCCTAAGTGTTTCCCGTTTAACCATAACGCAGCCGTGCGGCCCGGATGCAAGCGCGAATTAGAGGAATCACTTTGATATTCCACCGCCAAACCCAACTGTTGAAACACGCTTTCCAGAATCCCTTTGGCCTCAAACCAAGTCAAAGGTCGATCGCGCCCGGACTGCTGCCATTTCCATACAGTCGGGTCGCCGCCAATAATCCCCGCAACTGCGTCTGCCTCCTTCATGGCATCCCCTTCTTTCCAGAAAATGCGGCCGACTTCAAAACCGTTGAGCGCACCGTTTCCTTGCTCCAAATTGTAGCCGAAAGCATCTATCAAACCCGACAGCATTTCAGTCCGCAAAGCTGAATACTCCACAAACAGCGGATTCGCCAAGACAACCTGATTGTCTCCCTCAGTTTTCACCAAAGAATAGTGCATCAACTCTGTCAAACCAGCCGCCCGAAAAGCCGATCGCACATTCCGAATTGCCGCATATTCTGGTGACAGATAACCCGGTTCCGTTTTGCTAGGTAAAGTCTCGCAGAAATTGTCGTAACCGTGGAGTCGCGCAATCTCCTCAATTAAATCGATTTCTCTTTCTAAATCTCGGTAGCGGTAAGGTGGAACTGCGATCGCAAAAACCCGTTCTTTCCCAGCCGGAACAACTTCGCATCCCAAGGCTGTGAGGATATGTTTCACCTCTTCCGGTTCCAAATATTCAGAACCGCCTGTTTCGCCTCTTTTCAATTTACCTAAAACCAGATTTACTCGGTCTAAACGCAATTCGAGCGATCGCGAAAAACTCAAATCATCCGCACCAGAACTCGCCGTTTTCTGCACCGTCGCAGCGCCTCCAGCCAACTCCAAAATTAGGGCTACAGCGCGGTTGCAAGCCGTCGTCAAGGCCGCCTGATTCACCCCCCGTTCGTAGCGGATCGAAGACTCACTTCGCAAGCCTTGAGCGCGGGCAGAACGGCGAATTGTGGCTTGGTCAAAAATCGCTGCTTCTAAGACTAAGTTTTGAGTGCCTTCGTGAACTTCTGTTGATTCGCCGCCCATTACCCCAGCTAAGGCTACGGGTTTGTCGCTAGCAGTAATTAGCAGATTTTGTGGTTGCAAATTGCGGTTTTGTCCGTCCAAGGTTTTGAAGGATTCCCCTGTTTTGGCAAACCGGACGCCGATGTTGATATCTTGAGTTGCGGTGAAAGATTGTAGCCGATCGCGATCGAAAGCGTGCAGCGGCTGGCCCCATTCCAGCAAAATATAATTAGTCACATCAACTACATTATTAATCGGTCGCACTCCTGCCGCCTGCAATCGCTGCTGTAACCAAGCCGGAGACGGGGCGATTTTAACTCCTTCAATGGTTGTCCCCGTGTAAATCGGGCATCCTTCAGACTCGAATATTTCTACTGTTAAATTAGGACTGTTTTCCCCTTGAATTGCCACATCCGCTGGTTCGGGAATTCTCAAACTCCCCCCTGTCAGCGCCGCCACTTCTCGCGCCACGCCAACCATACTCAAAGCGTCAGCACGATTCGCCGTTGCTGTCAAGTCTAAAATCACATCATCTAAACCTAAAAGCGGCCGAACATCGCTACCCAATTCGGGATTTTCCAGCTCAAAAATGTGAATTCCTGCCGATTCTTTGGACAGTCCCAATTCTGCTAAGGAACAAATCATGCCTTCGGAAGGAACGCCACGCAATTTTGCTGGTTTAATTTTTAAATCAATCTGAGATAAAAAGGTTCCGACTACGGCGACGGGCACGTAAATGTCGGCCCTAGCGTTGGGTGCGCCGCAAACAATATTCAATGGTTCTGGTTTGCCAACATCTACTTGACAAACTCGCAACTTGTCTGCATTCGGATGTTGTTCGATCGCCACTATCTTACCCAACAGCACGCCATCAGCCCAAGGGCGACGGTCTTCGATCTCTTCAACTTCAAACCCAGCCATTGTCAGAGTTTCGGCTAATTCTTCCGGGGCGATCGCCACATCCACCAATTCCCGCAGCCAATTTAGAGAAATACGCATAATTTAGTCATTAGTTATTAGTTATTAGTCATTAGTTATTAGTCATTAGTCATTAGGAAGAATCAAAAATTCTGACGAATGCCTTCTGACGGATGCCTTCTGACGGATGCCTTCTGCATTCTACCTTCTGGGGAATGCCATTTGATGGCGGTTTAGCCGCAGAATCAATTATTGGGAGCTATAAATATCACATTTGTTGCATTTTGTCAATAGCATTTGGCGATACATAAGCAAAAATGATAATTCGTCCGAAAGACAGATGGATCTTGGCGGATGAGTAACATTCTCATGCGAGAGAATGAGGTATGCTAGAGATATCTAACAGCGCAAACAGCATCTAAGTTTAGAAAGACTTTACCAAAAAAGGATAACTTTAGCAAGTCTTTAAACTATATTCAAGGATAATCAACTGAAAAAACTCAAAGTCACGAGATCATAAAAATAGGTAAAGATATTTTCCCAAAAGACTTAGGTGCAACTCTAATTCGCGATCGGACGCACAGCCCAGAGCAACTGAGAGATAAGTATTTCTAACAGAAGCAGGAACAGGGAATATGTGCCCTGCGATCGATACTGGCTAGATGAGAAAAACATAGGCACACTCAAATCAACATGAGCTACTGCGTAAATCCTGGCTGTCCACATCCTCAAAATCCACCTGACTCGATCGTCCAGTGTCAAGCCTGCGGTGCACGATTGCTGCTGCGCGATCGCTATCAAGTAATCCAACCGTTAGGACAAGGAGGTTTTGGAGCGACATTTCTGGCAAAAGACATTTCTTTGCCCGGTCAGCCGAGTTGTGTGGTCAAGCAACTCCGACCAAGTGGTTCATCGCCGCGAGTTCTAGAAATGGCGCGGGAACTATTTAAGCGAGAGGCAAAAACCCTCGGTAAACTTGGCGACCACCCCCAAGTACCCAGGCTGCTAGATTACTTTGAGGTAGAACAACAATTTTACTTAGTTCAAGAGTATGTTAAAGGCTCGACTTTGAAACAAGAAGTTAAACAACAGGGTCGTTTAAATGAATCAGATGTTAAAAATTTTCTCTTGGAAATTTTACCCGTAGTGCAGTACATCCACAGCCAAGGAGTAATTCACCGCGACATCAAACCGGCAAATATTATTCGCCGAGTTCAAGACAACCACTTAGTTTTAATTGACTTCGGAGCCGTAAAAGATCAAGTCAGCCAAACAATATTATCAGACCCCGCCGACCAAAGCGCCAATACAAAATTTTCAGTCGGCACGTTTAGTTTTGCGCCGCCGGAACAAATGGCAATGCGGCCGATATATGCTAGCGATATCTACGCTTTAGGCATGACTTGTCTATACTTGCTGACGGCAAAATCGCCCAAAGATTTAGATTTTGATGGCATAACTGGTGAAATTATTTGGCAACATCATGTTCAGCTAAGTCCGAATTTCTCGCGAATTCTCGAAAAAATGCTCAAGCCGATCGTTAGCCACCGCTTCCAGTCAGCAACGGATGTTGTCAGAGCTCTGAATGGTCAATTTGAAGACCCAAGCCTTCTCGATGGCTTGGCGACTCAATTCAACGGTGGTAATACCACTGTTGAAGAGCCGACCATATTTAATGACGAAGGTTCTTCATTGTCTTCGCCTCAGAGCAAAATCAATCAAGGAATTAAGCCAAGTCGCACCAGTCGAAGTTCCTTCATTGTAGGCGGAAACACCGGGACGGGGCCCAGAGTTTCTCGGACTCTGGCTGAGTCGGGCAGAACTTTTGGACTGGTTGCAAATACCAGTAGCAACACAGTCGGCTCAAAGCAACCGAAAGTTACTTCTAAGTGGGATGGGAATAGTGTGCGATCGGCATATTTTAAAGGTAAACGCGATTTTGCTGACTGCGAATTGTCTGGTCTGCAATTGCAAAAAGCGCAGTTGGCGGGGGGGAATTTTTATGAGGCGAAGTTGGTGAAGGCAAATTTGCAAGCAGCAGATTTGTCGGGGGCAAATTTGGGTCACGCGAGATTGATCGAGGCGAATTTGCGAGATGCTAATTTGACGGAAGCTTATTGCAGTACGGCTAATTTTGAAGGCGCTGATTTGAGAGGTGCTGACTTGACGGGGGCTTATTTGAGTAAGGCGAATTTGCGGGGGGCAAATTTGTCCGGGGCGAATCTGACTAATGCTACGGTTAGTGAAGAACAATTGGCAATGGCAAAGACGAATTGGATGACGATTAAGCCTGATGGTAAGCGAGGTTTTCGATTTTAAGCAGAAGGAAGAAGGAAGAAGGAAAACCCTTCTACACACTGAACTCGATGGCGAACAGCCCCCCGCTTTATCTGAGATTAACTTTATCAGCATCTCTTGACCATGAAAATCGCAAATCAGGTGGTTACAGCTAAATCAGTACATTTGTCAAGTATTTTGAGAACAAGTATTGGCTCGATCGCGCTTACAACTATTTTAGTCGGCAGTGGCGCTGTTTTTGCCTCTGAACCAAAGATGCTATTCCTTGGACACTGGAAGAATCTGGAATTATTGAACCGCGAAGACGCGAAGGACACGAAGGAAGAGAAAGTAAGAAGTAAATCATCTTTTACCGGGAAGGGAGTAACAGTGTTGGTTCAGCAGCAATCGGAACAACAGGAACTGAAAGAAGAAATTCGCGATCGCGTTCAAGAAGAAGTTGACATTGCTTTCGGGCGCACGGCGGTACTACTGAACGGGATAGTAATTGCCTTAACTTTGTTTCCGACAGCGGCCGGAGTTGCGGTTTGGTTCCTGTTGGCTAAATTGTCCAACCAGACAACCATTGCTCGCCAAGAAATTGAGAGCCTCCGCTATGATACACTTTCTCAATTAAAATTTTTAATTTCTGACGCTGAAACCATTTTAGTCGAAATTCAACACCAAAGTCACCCAGCCGACGCAGAAACAGACATCCTCTTACCCGATGCTCAAATTCAAGAATTTGCCCCGGTTAATGATGATAACTACAAACAGTTATTGACTGCTGGTGATTATGCCAAACAGGGAGATGCTTGCTTCTTTGAAAACCGCTACGAAGATGCGATCGCAGCTTATAATCAAGCCTTGCAAATTCAGCCCGATTTAGCGGATACTTGGAACAACCGAGGAGTAGTGTTGACGAGAATGCAGCGGTATCCAGAGGCGATCGCATCTTATGAACAAGCTACGACAATTCGCCCAAATTATCCAGATGCTTGGAATAATCGAGGCGTGGTACTGTTAGAATTGCAGCATTTCCCAGATGCGATCGCCTGCTACGACCAAGCAATTCAAGCTAAACCCAACTACGCCGATGCTTGGAACAACCGAGGCGTGGCTTTTTCCAAAATGCAGGAGTACGAACAAGCAGTAATTTCTTACAATCAAGCCCTACAAATCAAAAACGATTATACAGACGCTTGGAACAATCGAGGCGTGGCTTTGTCTAAATTGCAAAAGTACGAAGCGGCAATTGATTCTTATGAGAATGCTGCTAAAATCCGACCAGATTTTTACCGAATTTGGTATAACAAAGCTAGATGTTATGCACTACAAGGTCAAACTGATTTGGCTATTGAAAATTTAAAACGCGCCTTAAATCTCAATCCAAGTTTGTGTAAAGAGTTGGCAAAAACCGAACCAGATTTTGAAAAAATTCGCGAATATGAGGCATTTAAGCAATTGATAAGTTAATTGGGCATTGGGCATTGGGCATGGGAGTTTTTATGATTTATTCCTTCTCCCAAATGTCATTTGCAAAACTTTCCGCCAATTTATAAACCTCTAATTCGGGTTTGCTGAATAATCGATCGCACGATCGAAAACCCAGACGACGCAATATGCGATCGATACGATTATTGTAGGGAAACAGCACTGCCCATTGGTGTCAACTTAAGGTCAAACCCAGTCAGAGACTGCTGTTTGACTATTAAATCTAGATCCCCCCTAGCC
>NZ_NXIB02000081.1 GCF_002412335.2 Tychonema bourrellyi FEM_GT703 | reverse complement strand
CCCAATGCCCAATTCCCAATTCCCAATTCCCAATTCCCAATTCCCAATTTTAAGGCTGTCAATATGCTGAAGTTGACTTACACTGAAACGGGCTTTAACCTGGAGCGTTTAGCTCAATCTCCCGAACAGTTGGTGGCGCTGCGAGTTGTGCTGGCTATGCGAGTTGGTCAAAGCATCAGCGTGGAACCCAGCACTGCGGCATTTTTGCTCCCCGCGAATTTACCCGCACTTGCTCTACTGGAATCTGAGGCCCGCACGGATGCAAGTGGTACGATCGCCCTTTGTGTTGCTGATGCTGAATATGTAGAGGTGACTTTGCGTGGAACCTGGATTTCTGGGTTGTCTGAGGGCGCTGATGGGGTGTTTATGACCGTTTTGGGCGATCGAACCGAGTTCTTGGTATTCAAACTCTGGTTGGAAACTCAGCCTGTTAATTCCGTTGTCGAGGAAGTCGGCGATTAAGATTAAAGGAAAAATCCCTGTCTTTGTGGAACAGGCATCTTGCCTGTTCATAAAGGCTAATTGAGAAATGGTGCAGATCTCAGTTACAGCCGACAGATTAGGTAAAAACCCGATTTATTTGCTCGAAATCCTCTTCATCATCATCCGACAAATTTTCCATTTCTTCAGCAATTAGCGTCTGAAAATCCTCTCCGCAGTGCACGTTCAGATGAATTGCAGCACTCATGAACTCTGCTAGAATTTCAGCTTTTTGTCGATCGCTCAAATCAGGTATAGCAATCGCCAAGGCGATTAGGACATTCTGAGTTCCTGAAACCCTTGATTTTATTCACTTCTTCCCTAGCCCCTAGTCCCTAGTCCGTAGCTATAGCAGCGACCACATTACTTAACCTCTTGACGGCGGATCGAGTAGCAGCGGTGAAGGGACTCGCTCTGGATAGGCTAAACGCAAAAAGTGCATCCCAATCCCCGCCAACCCAAGCATCAAGTCAGGAAAAATATCGTTACCGCCTGCGCCACAAATCCAACGGCGGGAACGCTCAAAGTTGCGCCACTGCGCCTGAGCTTGTACATTAGCTTCCATTTGGAGATAAGGTTCGTCTGCTAGTTTCGCAAACCGCAGTAGTAGCTCAGCGTTACCTGACTTACCGTGGCACAGCGAATCATTTTCCAGCCTGTGAAAATTACGCACGCTTACATCTAAAGCTGTGTAAGCTTCACGCAACATATCCGCATCACTTTTACCCAAAGCTACCCAACTCGCAAGACGACTAAAGCCAATTCCTGCTGCACCATTACACCAAAAATTAGCAAACTGTGGTTTGATCGTTTCCCGCGTCATTACTGATTTACGCAAGTCATACCAATTCCGCACTGCTGGATCGAATTGGGTTGCTTCATAAGCAAAGGCTTGACGACCAGCAATAATGTATTCAGACTGATTGGTGTGGCAACCAAGCAAGATTAGTGCCCAGCCGATACCGCTTGCGCCGTGGGAAAAGCCAGTTAGATTGGCTCGTGCTAACTCAGAGTCACAAGACCAACTAAGTGTATCATCTTGGCAAATTGCCTGTTGTAGTAAGTATTGGGCGCATTGTTGAGCGCAACTCAGTCCTTTACCAGATGTAGCTTGGACTAGCCCCAGCATAACGGGAATGACTCCTGCGACACCATGCAAAATGTCGTAGTATCGATCTTGACTAATTTGTGGGGTAATTTCTGCACATAATTCAACGGCTTGATCGAGTAGCGCTGGTTTGTCCCACAGATGGGCGAGGTGCGTTAATAGGTAAATTAAGCCAGCCGTACCCTGGAATGCGCCTAGCATTGTAGTATCGCGCTGCTCGATCGCATGGGTGAGCGCTCGTTCTGCCGCTGAACGAAATTGTGCCTGTGGTTGAATGGTATCCAGGTAAGCTAAAAACAAACATATTCCTGCTGAACCGTTGTACAGCGAGGCATTAATATCAACTAGACGCTTACCTGTGGGTGTGAAGTCTATAGTTTTCCACGGAGCCGAGCTAGAGGGTTGAAGCAACTCACACAATTGCCTACCTATTTGTTCAGCATAATTAACCGCTGAAGCGACAAAGTGTTTATTATTAATTTCGCCAGTGGATAAGCTGGCATAAATATACTGGTTTTGTCGGATTTGATTATCCGTGGATAACCGCTTAATGCGATCGCGGGCGTTATGCGATGGAGAAATCGCCAGAGCATCGGATAGCTGCTGCTGATAGTTATAGCTTAAATCGTAGCTATTCGCAGGTGCCGTAAAGATAGGAACATCTAGTTGCCATAAAGCCGCCATTTCAAGAGCCGCTAACTTACCTGTCTCGTCCCAAACTCTCGGATATTCAATTAAACTGTGAAAAATTAAATCAACTTCAAGTGGATCGGCTAAACATTTAGGATGTCGTGCTGCATCAAGTAACTTCGCATAAACTTGCGTGGCTCGATTGACAAAACGCACTGATGATGAAGCGAATAATTCTTCAATCAGCTTAATGGTTTGAGTAGCATTTTGTTGCACCCAGCTATAAACTTTGTTAAACCCATCTACAATAGATTGTTGATAATCATGGGGTTGTACTAGCTTACCGTTGTAATAGATGCGGTTCGTACCCGCCACTTCAACATGGACACCAACTTGGTGTTCAACTGCCAAGGCTAATGACATTCTGTGGTTAATTTGGGGTGCTGCAAATGGTGTTTGGTAAGACTCACCACCGTTATAGCCAGTTAAGCTGATCAAACTACTATTATCAGTTTGTTTGGCGCGAGGCCAATCAAGCATTCCGGTTTTAAACACTGAATCCAACAGTGTATCTGGCAATTTCTCCATGCCTTGTGGCAGCACTTCCAAGATAGTTTCGCAGTCACAGATGAAGGCGTTACTGTTGGCGACGAGAATGTTTTCATAGTGCATATCGCCGCCACCTAGTATATGAAAGATTGCTAAATAACCTCCTAGTTGATGGTAAAACCGTTTAATCTCTTTTTCACTTGTTACCTGGTTTTTACCAGAGGGGATAAATTCTGCATAACCATAGCCATCTTTGCAGAGGACTTTATAAGTAGCAAATTCGATAACTTTAGCTTTGCTTAAAGTTTCCAGTAACCCTTGCATTGCTGCTTCGGATTGAATGCCGCGTGGCTTGTAAACGATAGTTACTTGCTCTGAATTACTTAATTCCAGTTCAACAATGACTACGCTATTTCCCTCAGCATGGGGATCGGATTGACCCAACTTTAAATATTTGATTCGTGAAATTTGTTTTCCACTAAAAAATGTAGCACTGATTTCAGCGCGATCGCTTGTCAAACGCTGTATTAGTTCTTCACCAAACTTCACTATAAACTGGGTTACTTGAGCTAACCAACGTCCCAACACGGGAAACTTACAGTAAAAGCGATGATAACTCTGTTCGTCTTTAAAGGACTGTTCGAGGTAAGTTATATATGCTTCTGAATCAGATGATTTGGTAATCTTGTTTTGGTAGCAGTAAACATTAATATCAGCTTCGATAGCACGAGCTAGGGAAATTTCCAAGCGATTAAGTAGTTCAAGCTGAATATTAGTTATTACTTGCTGATTAATGCTGTAATCAGCTTTTTCCTGATTGATTACAGTGCAGATAGGTTGCAATTTTTGTTGTATTAAACGCAGAAAAGGCTCGCAAACTTTGGCAAAGCGCCCGTAGTAAATATTGGGTTCATACCAGCAGCTATCAGCAAAATTTGCTTTGGGTAAATCCAGCGTTGTCAGTGCTGATTGGTACAGATTCAACCATGTAGAATGCGGTTGGATAAACGGTAATCTATCCGACTCAGATAACTTTTCTATATTGATTCCGTATAATTTGTAATCTGTTAGTGTTTTTTCTAGGATATCCTTGCTAGGAATATTGCTTATATCTTGCTGAAAAAGTTGCTGTTTTAGTTGAATTGCAGCTAATTTTCCAGATAATTTACTTAGTATCCAAGTATCGATTTTTTCAAGTTGTTTAGTGCATTTTGCCAGCACATTGCTATTAGCTAATTGCTTGATGATCAGTAGGCGTTCAGATAAGTTGCTGGCACGGCAGGCCAAGTCAGCGACGGCAAGATTATCAAGCATGATTAGGGAGACACTAGAGTTAAATTATTTTGCCACGAGTTGGTGGCAAAGTAGAAAGTGACAGCGGCTTACCGTCGGATGAAGTACACCCCAGAAACCGGGTTTCTATGTTTCTATGTATTTTACTCACCTGAAAAGTTCTGTAAGTGACCCAGGCTAACGTCAAAGTATTAAACCTGATTAGTCAGCCTGGAAATACTTGATTCTGTGCGTGAGTAGCTCAATTACATCGAAGTTCCATCGCACCTCAATGTGAAACCCGTAACACAGGTGCATCTGCAATTGTCCGATCCTGGAGCGGCAAAGTTCGTAGAGTCGTTGACCAACTCGACAAAGGACATATCCTGCTGCGCCACCGAGTGAAGGAAAACCAGGGTTTCAGTATTTGTTGGGATGCCAAACGCTTCGGGGTTTGTCAATATCTCACTGCGGAACTCAGGATCGATTACCGCACGTAGTAACAGTTCTTCGACGGGATTGGCAACTAGGGTTTCAGCTACATTATTTTTTTTCACGGATTACCTTCCTCAAGAGGTGGATTACAATAATATGGTATCCGATTTTGTAAATTATGCCAAACGAAGAATTAGAACCGTCTACGCCTGAAGCCCCTGCCGAAGCTATACCCTCCACGCCTGAAGACTTTGCCAAAGTCTTGGCCCAAACCATACCTCAAAACATGGCCGCAGCTATGGCCCAATTAACACCAGAAGATTTAGCAAAATTGCTGTCACTCCTACTGAAAGCTGAATCAGAACAGGTTAAAGATCAATCTGAATTAAAGAAACAGAGAGGTAATTTAGCAACATGGTTAGTAGGAATGATGGCGGTTAGCCTTGTCGTTTTTACTGGCTTCTTATTCACGGATAAGAAAAACGAGACGAGTGCCAGAGAACTCATAACTCTATTCTGGACTTCTCAAGTTGGGTTAGTTGGTGGCGTAGTCGGATATTACTTTGGGGCTGATTCTAAAGAATGAAAATAAAATATAGCAACCGCCAAGGCGATTAGGACAGTAGGGGCGAAGCATTCGGGTGAATAATTTATCGCTTTTACCATCATATTTAATACCCGAATGCTTCGCCCCTACCCCAAATTTATGTCCTAACCACCTTGGCAACTGCTATATATATAGCAATCCTAAATCATTTGTGAGCTTCTTACCCCCTCCCCTTAGTAAGGGGAGGGTTGGGGTGGGGTAAAAATCTTTACGACTCATTTAGGATTGCTATATAACGGTAGCTTAAGTGTCCAAAGACAACACAACATAAACAATCTAATACACGCCCAAGAAAAAAATATCGTCACCCAAGAAAATGCTTGGATGACATCTATTATAGGATTGGTATTATTTTGAGAAGACATAGACTTAACCTCGATTTTCACACTATTTATTTATCGATAATTTATTATAACACGCTAGATTGATACCCTCAAATAAATAGAGTTAACCATGATTCAATCAAAAGTTAGCGATCGCGCTAACTTGCATATTGACTTATGTTGTTTTAGAATAATTAAACCGCAGAGAGCGCAGAGGACACAGAGGAAGAGAAGGGAGATATCAATAAAAAAGTAGAGACGCGATATCGCATCTCTACACACATTTCAAAGCAAAGTGCGCCTCAACGCACCCTACAAATTAGTAGTTCTGTGGAACAGGAGAACCTGACGCTCCAGAAAGACTCGGTGACAAGCTATTACTTGGTGCACCACCCTTAGCCCGCTTCTTAATCAAGATTGGCTTCACACCATTTTCGGCGATCGGCGCATCTTCCTGTTGAGCATAATCCTGGCCCATCCAAGCCGGACGGCTTTGATCGAAAGCCATTTGCAATGCCGCAGCGGCGATCGCATGGGAGTCATACTCCTCAGACAACTGAGACACTAGAGGTAAGAAAGATGCCATCCGTTCCCCAGCCAAAGCTTCGCGAACCTTACCCTGCATCTTCTCCAACTGGCGGGCTTCAATTTGCGCCCGTGTCGGAATCACACGCACTGTCAAGTTCGATCGCACGTGGCGTTCAATCAAGCGTAGTTTGCGGCGATCGACCGGTTGAATCAGCGTAATTGCTGTTCCTTCGCGGCCAGCCCGGCCCGTGCGACCGATCCGGTGAACGTAGCTTTCTACACTGTCAGGTAAATCGTAGTTAATCACGTGAGTCAAGTGATCCACGTCCAAACCCCGCGCCGCAATATCAGTCGCCACTACCCAGCGCACTTGACATTGGCGGAACCGATGTAGCAAACGTTCCCGTTGTGCTTGGTTCAAATTACCGTGATATTCATCAACGCTGTGGCCCGCTGCTTGCAGTTGGCTGGTGAGTTCCGCCGCCGACTGCCGAGTCCGCACAAAAATCAGTGCAGATTCTGGGTCTTCCATTTCGAGAATTGGTTGTAAAGCTCTTGCCTTCGTCCAACCACGGGGAATCATGTACACGCCTTGGCTAATGCGCTTTGGCGTTGCTTTTGGCTGTTCTACAGTGACGTTAACTGGGTTACGCAAATGTCTCGCGACTAATTTGCGAATCGAAGCTTCCATCGTCGCCGAGAAAAACGCTGTTTGACGCTCTTGTGGTGCTGCATCCAGAATTTTTTCCACATCTTGGATGAAGCCCATGCTCAGCATTTCGTCAGCTTCGTCCAAAACCAGCCACTTCAGTCTGTCTAGTTTCAGGCTGCCCCGGCTCAACATATCCAATATGCGTCCAGGTGTACCGACAACGATATGAACGCCACGCTTCAAACGCTGCATTTGGCGATCGATCGATTGACCACCATATACTGTCAAAACTTGTAGAGAGCGACCAACTTTCACTGGCCCGTCGCTACTGATACCGCTCAAATCGCGAATAGCTTCAGTAACTTGCATCGCCAATTCGCGAGTTGGTGTCAGCACCAGTGCTTGCACCCCAGCTACATCTAAATCAATCCGTTCCAAGATGGGCAACGAGAATGCTGCCGTTTTGCCCGTTCCAGTTTGGGCTTGACCCACAACGTCGCGACCTGCTAGCAAGTGCGGAATTGCTTGTACTTGGATGGGAGTAGGTTCTGTAAAGCCTAGTGTTTCCAGATGGAGAACGAGTTCTTCCGAAAGACCCAAGCCTTCAAACAATGAATTCATTAATGCTCCTAATAACGAGTCTTAGCCTTCTAAGTCGCCCAACTCGGATGCGGATTTCTGCTCTAGGGCAGGAACTCGTAAGAGTTCTGTATGGTGCTGCGCCTGCGTGCACCTTCTTAAATAGCAATCGAGTATAGGGCAGCTCCGTCGATGGTGACTAATTTTACCCATTCGACAGCCGTCTTTGATTTTGTGACATAACCTACACAAACCGCGATCGGTCTGTTATAAGCTTCCAACAGCCTTTAACAGGATATTGAACTTCCTTTGAGGTACTCGCCAGTTTCCCTCTTAGGCTTTTTATATTGACATACTCACCGTCCTGAAGGAGCGGCGATTCTTGACGCTTCACGGACCGATGCTACCGAAGTAGTCTTACTCAGTCTCTGCGTCCGTTTAGAGTCTCCCAATGCCCTATGGCGACTTAATTTATTCTAGCAGAAAGCCGTCCTAAAATGACCGGGCTTCACACCCAGTTCTTTGGTGAGGATTTTGACTAGCCCCACTTCACTAACTAAATTAATAGTAGTAACCAGGTTTATTGGTTCAGGCGCTATCCCGCAATCTTTCGCATACGGGATTTAAGTAAGGGATGTAGCGACCATCACCGCCTATCAGCTCTACACTTCTTCGGATACCGTTGTGGTGTGGGGCGGACGGCGAAGCAATCTAGGATCATCCCGCTTATGTCTGGCTTGTTACTACTATACTATAGCTCTTTACATTCAGAAACAAAACATTAAATTTGTTAAAACTTTCTGATTGTTCTGTTTTGTAGAGATTAATGGGTCACTTGACCGTAAAGGTCGTAGACATCTGCACGAGTAATTTTTACAGACACTATTGAACCCAGTCGCGCTTCTCCTGTTACATAGACGAGTCCGTCTACTTCTGGGGAGAACCGAGCGGATCTACCAATCAACTCACCTGTCTCTGGTTGTTCTTGTTCTATCAGGACATCAACTACCTGACCGACAGATTCTTGATTCTTCTTCAATGATATAGGTTGTTGTGCCGCCATTACCGAATTGCGCCAAATTTCCATTTTTTCTGCTGGCAGTTGATTTGGCAAGCTGTAGGCGGGGGTGCCTTCTTCGGCGGAAAATGTGAATACTCCGACGTGATCGAATTCGTGGCGCTTGACAAATTCCAGCAAGTGTGCTGCGTGTTCGTCGGTTTCGCCGGGGAAGCCGACTATAAAAGTTGTCCGCATCACGGCACCGGGAATTGCTGCTTTCAGCCGATCGACTATAGCATCATTAATCCCCGCTTGAAAAGGCCTGTTCATCGCCCGCAGAACTTCGGGATGGGAATGTTGCAGGGGTAAATCCAAGTATGGCAGAACGTTGGGCGTTTCTCGGATTGCTTCGACAACTTGCGGAGTCAAACCCGTGGGATAGGCGTAGTGCATCCGAATCCAAGGTACATCTACTTTACCCAAAGCCCGAAGCAGTTCGGCTAGTTTGGGTTCGCCGTAAATATCTTTGCCGTAGTTGGTGGTAATTTGAGAAATTAGGATAATTTCCTTTACCCCTTCGGAGGCTAATTGCTTAGCTTCGGCGACAATAGATTCGATCGTCCGCGATCGCTGATTTCCGCGCAAGTGTGGGATAATGCAAAAAGCGCAACGGTAGTCACAGCCTTCGGCTATTCGCAGATAAGCGACACCTTCGGATGTTGTGCGATAGCGGGGAGTAGTTTCGTCAGCGATGTAAGTTGGTTCACTAGAGACGAGGGAAACGCGATCGCCCTTTTCGACTCTTTGCATCACATCGACTATTTTATGATAATCGCCAGTGCCGACAATTGCGACGGCTTCGGGCAATTCATCCAGTAATTGCTGCTGAAAATGCTGTGCCATGCAGCCAGTGATGACTACTTTTTTATTAGCTTCGGCTAATTCTACCAAAGTGCGGACTGATTCTTCTCGCGCAGCTTGGATAAAACTGCAAGTATTGACGACGACGTAATCGGCTAATTCTTCATTAGAATCGACTTCATAGCCTGCTTGAGCCAGCAAGCCAATCATGTGTTCGGTATCAATGCGATTTTTTTCGCAACCGAGGTGGGTAAATGCGATCGTTGGCTTCGTTGCCATGCAGTAATATTTGCTGTTGCGCTATTTTCGAGAACGTTTTATGATATCACACAATTTGAGAAGTTGCAATGTGTAGGTGGATGCGATCGGGGAATTACGCACCAAAACCCAAGAAACCGGGTTTTTAGGAGAATACTTGGTTACGATCGCACAAACCCGAAAAAACCCGGTTTCTGACCACCCGTGCGTAGATGATTCGGCGGTTGAAACCGCTACTATACAAACAAAGTCCGCCGACGCGGACTAAGAAATAAAGGCTTTTTGGTTTATTGCTGTCAAATTTAAGTTTTTTTAGTTGATGAAATAGTAGCCAACCCATCGTAATATCATCGAATCCTCGATCGCCCAAACGGTGATATTCTGCGATCGAGAATCGTTTTGCAGTTACAGTAGTCATAGTTAATCCGTAGGGTGCGTCGCTGCGAGATCTTTGATATAACTTGCAGATTATAGATGGCGACGCACCCTACTTGCTACGGATTAGCTGACTATTTGATTCGATAATACATTAAGCCCGATCGCCCGACAGCACTTCAACAGCAGAAGCAGCAGCTAATTGATCGTAAGAACTTCCACCCAAACCATTAACTTGACGCATCAAAGTGCCCATTTCCAAAGCACTCATCGCATAATTCCAGCCCAAATTGCTCTTAATCCCTGCCCTTTCCAAGGCTTGCTGCATCGTGTCCGTCGTCACCACCCCAAAAATCACCGGCACACCACTTTGAAAAGCAGCCGCAGCAATTCCCTTAGAAACTTCACCAGCGACAAAATCGAAATGAGGAGTTTGGCCGCGAATCACCGCACCCAGACAGATTACTACATCGTAGCGACGAGAAAAAGCAGCTTGACGAGCAATCAAAGGAATCTCAAAACATCCCGGAACCCAATAAAAATCCACCTGATTACCATGAGGATTGATATCAACCCCGTGGCGTTTCAAACAATCTTGACAACCATCCAAAAGTTTGTTGACTACCATGTCGTTAAAACGACCGATGACAATCGCAAACCGTAAAGATTCTGTTTGAGTAAAATTCCCCTCGAAAACTGCCATAATTCTACTTTAGATATTAGATTACCGTGACAAAACAATAAATTCAGATTTTTTGACTTTAGTTATGAGTTGTGAGTCTTAAATTTTGGCAATGAATTAATTTATTGAAAAATCAACTTCAATTAATAACTCACTTGGAACTTAAGACTATTAAATTATAGCATAAATTTAAGTCAAAATTCAAAACTCACAACTATTTTGCGTTGATGATTACCGAATTTTAAACTACCAAAAAGTTTAAAACACCCACGGCAATAACTAGCAAAAACCAGAGACCAGAACCTGCGAAAATCAGTGTTTTAGATTGAGTCCAGTTTTGGGGAGAAGCATAAGCAACTGGAACGCCAACTACCATCACAAATGACAGCAGTACCAAACCCAGTAAAACCACTTGAAACAGAATTGATAACATCTTTTCTCCTTTCTATATAGGGGTGGATTGATGAGAATTGACACTTCCCGGCGTGAATGCGCGGAAATTCTCAAGAAATTATTAAATTTCGACTAGCCCGTACAAATTCTCAGTTGCGCGAACAGCAGTCAAGCTCCCAAAAAGCCTGGGTCGAACAGGCAGGATGCCTGTTCTACAATAATTATGGGAGATGTCTAGTAGTCAGTTCTTGAGATTTATCTAAATTTTACCATTGTTGGCTGCTGTGGTTGAAACTGGAATCAATACTTGACGAAGATTGAGTTAAAGTATGATGGGTTCGTTCCCTTGCAGTGGGCCAGAACTTGTGACTGTCTGGGTTAAGGATTGGGGATTTTTTATGGACTTGGTTTTGTGCCACACTACAGCAGATTTTGACGCTTTGGGAGCGGCGGTGGGACTTTGCGTACTCCACCCCGGTACCAGAATTGTGCTGACTGGTGGGTGTCACCCGACGGTGCGGGATTTTTTGGCGCTACACCGCGATGAGTATCCGTTAATCGAACGTCGATCGGTCAATCCGCAACAAATTCGATCGATCGCCATTGTTGATGCTAGCACGCGCGATCGGCTAGGAAAAGCCGCCGAGTGGCTAGATTTGCCACAACTCAATGAAATTGCCCTTTTCGATCACCATTTAGAAGCACATTCAGACATTCCCGCTACCGTCACCCAAATCGAAGCAGTCGGGGCTACTACTACTTTAATAGTCGAAAAGCTCAGGGAAAAAACCTCCCCACCATTGCGCCTTGAGCCTTCAGAAGCCACAGTCATGGCCCTCGGTATCCATGTCGATACAGGTTCCCTCACCTTCGAGGGCGCAACTGCGCGGGATGCAAATGCTTTAGCATGGTTGATGGAACAAGGAGCGAGTTTGCGGGTAATCGCTGAATATGTAGAACCTGGTTTGTCTGCTCAATTGCAGGATTTGCTGAAAGAAGCTTTGAATAATTTGCGATCGGAAACCGTGCATGGTAACACTGTAGCTTGGGTATTGCTCACAACCGATGACTTTGTTCCCGGACTTTCTTCACTAGCTTCTCGCTTGCTCGATTTGACTGAAACCGATGCTCTGCTGTTAGGAAATGTCTATAAATTTGGCGACAAGCAAAATAGTCAAAATATCGATCGCAACTTCCCTGAATCGCCAGTTTCCAATCGTTTAAGTATTATCGGTCGATCGCGCATCGACAACACAAACCTGAGCACATTATTCAAACCCCTCGGCGGCGGAGGACACGCCAGCGCCGCTTCCCTAGCCCTGCGAGATGTTGATCCTGTGCTGATTTTAAATCAGTTAGCCTCAAGCCTCAAAGCTCAAATTCCCCATCCGCCCACAGCCCGCGAATTAATGTCATCTCCAGTGCGGAGTATTCGCCCAGAAACTTCCGTGGGTGAGGCTCATCGTATACTCCTACGTTACGGACATTCGGGGCTTTCTGTGGTCGATAAGGGCGATCGGCTGGCGGGAATTATCTCGCGCCGCGACATTGATATTGCCCTACATCACGGGTTCAGTCACGCTCCTGTCAAGGGTTACATGACTCCGCAACTCAAAACCATCACCCCTAATACCTTATTACCAGAAATTGAATCTTTGATGGTGACGTATGATATCGGGCGTTTGCCGGTGTTGGAAAATGGCTTACTGGTGGGAATTGTAACTCGCACTGATGTGTTGCGGGAATTGCACCAGCAAAAAGCACGAGATACCGGAAATAATGCAGAGTTGTCCTATTATCATAAACCTGAGTTGGTTGAGCATTTGTTGCGATCGGGCATTAGTCCTGAATTATGGCAATTATTGTCGATCGCAGCCAATATGTGCAACAAACGCGGCTGGCAACTGTATATTGTTGGTGGAGCTGTTCGAGATTTACTGTTGAGTTTAAAATCAGGCGGGCAAGATGCCCACCCCACAACAAGATTAAACTCTTGTGGAACAGGCATCTTGCCTGTTGCTGAGCCTTCCTTGGGCAGGCAAGATGCCCACCCCACAACCACATTAAACTCTTGTGGAACAGGCATCTTGCCTGTTGCTGAGCCTTCCTTGGGCGGGCAAGATGCCCACCCCACAACCACATTAAACTCTTGTGGAACAGGCATCTTGCCTGTTGCTGAGCCTTCCTTGGGCGGGCAAGATGCCCACCCCACAACCACATTAAACTCTTGTGGAACAGGCATCTTGCCTGTTGCTGAGCCTTCCTTGGGCGGGCAAGATGCCCACCCCACAACCACATTAAACTCTTGTGGAACAGGCATCTTGCCTGTTGCCCTAACTGATATTGACTTAGTTGTAGATGGTGATGCGCGATCGGGCAATTCCGGTGCAGGTGTCGAGTTAGCCTCCGAACTACAAAAACTATACCCCACAGCCCGTTTAGACATTCACGGTCAATTTCAAACCGCCGCCCTTTTGTGGCACAAAGATTCTCCTTTCGGCTCCCTGTGGCTCGATATCGCTACGGCTCGTACTGAATTTTATGCTTATCCCGCCGCAAATCCTGAAGTTGAAGCCAGTTCGATTCGCCAAGATTTGTACCGCAGGGATTTTACCATTAATGCGTTGGCGGTGCGATTGGGTGTTCCCCGCAGTGGCGAATTATTAGATTTTTTTGGCGGCTTGTTAGACTTGGAATCGAAACAAATTCGAGTTTTGCACGCCAATAGTTTGATTGAAGATCCGACAAGAATTTATCGAGCGGTACGGTTTGCGGTGCGCCTGGGATTTACGATTGAGCCGCAGACGGAAGGATACATTCGTCATGCTTTGGCTAGCGGGATTTACGATCGCATTCAAGGAGAAAATGGCCGTGCTCCGGCTTTGGAAACGCGACTAAAAAGTGAATTGAAATATATTTTGCAAGCTCCTTATTGGCAAGTTGCTTTGCAAATGTTGGGAGATTTGCAGGCGTTGCGCTGTATTCATCCTACTTTGGATTTGAATCGAGACTTGTGGCAGCAATTGCGCTTGCTAGAACGTTTTTTGCACCGAAGGAAGGAAGAAGGAAGAAGGAAGAAAAAGAAACTATTCCCAATGCCCAATTCCCAATCCCCAATGCCCAATGCCCCATGCCCAATTCCCCATGCCCAATTCCCCATGCCCAATTCCCGATTATCAATATTCCTGATTGGCAGATGCGACTGGAAGTTTTAATCGCTTATTTAGCGCCGGAATATCGGGGGAAGGTGGCGACAAATCTGCAATTTCCGGTTGACAGCATTAAGCGGCTGCAAGATTTGTCCAGCCGAAATCAGGAGGTGTTAGAGCGTTTGCCGAAGTGTGAGTTACCGAGTCAATTGGTGCTATTATTACGGAATTATGAGTTACCGATGTTAATTGCGATCGCCCTACAAAGTCCACGCAGCGCCCGCAGGCAAATTTGGGAATATCTCACGAAGTGGGCAAATGTTGAGCCGCCTTTGAATGGCAATGATTTGAAGGTATTGGGCTACAAACCGGGGCCTGGGTTTAAACTCATGCTCGACGATTTGTTGGCGGCGAGGTTGGATGGGCATTTGGGCGATCGCACTTCTGCCATCTCTTTTTTAGCACAACATTATCCTCAATCAAAATAGCTGTAAATTTTTCCGAATTCTTGATATTGTGAAATGTACTTGCTGTCGGTGCGTAGGGGCTCTCTTGCCATTCGCCCCTACAAGGTTTTCCGTTTCAGTAGGGGCTCTCTTGCCATTCGCCCCTACAAGGTTTTCCGTTTCAGCTTAAGGGTTCTAGCTGACGCACCCTACTAGCTGAACAGTCTATCGCAAGTTATTTATATTTCGAGAATTAAGGTGAAAAAACAACGCCCTCCTGGTTTAATCGCAATTATAATTTACAAAGCTTTTGTTGCTTCCCTCTGGACTTTGACTTCGATAGCTTTGATTTTTGCTATGAAAAATCATCAATTTTTGGAAGATTTTTCAGATTCTTATTCATTAGATAGTAAAGTTAAAATTATTGAGTTTTTATTAGCTAAAATTCTAGTCCTAAAACCTAAAACATTACTATTTAGCGGACTGGCTGCGGGACTGTATGCAGTCCTAACTGCTGTTGAAGCTATTGGCTTGTGGTACGAAAAAGGCTGGGCAACAATCTTAGTTTTAGTTCTGGTTGGTATCAGTATCCCGGCGGAAATATTTGAATTAATTCGGGGTGTGACTGTACTTAAGTTAGTGCTATTTATCGTGAATGTCGCCGTGTTGTGGTATTTGGCGCACCATTTGCCTAAGCACGGTAAGTAGGTGCTCTTAATTAAACGTGCGATCGCAATCCTTAGTCATTAAAGGTACATAACTGCACGTAAACCATCATCCACTTCTTCTTGCAAGCTCACTGGTAATGAACCAATACGTTCAGTCAAAAATGCTTTATCCACAGTCAATACCTGGGAGACATTTACAACAGAATCTCTGGATAAACCCGTCGCATCACGGGGTAACAAAACATTTCCAGGAGCCTTTGCAAGTTCAATATTAGAAGTGATAATGACAACAATCACCGTCCTAATTCGACTTTCTGTGAATGTATCATCTTGAATAATTAGCACAGGTCTACGATAACCAGGTTCAGAACCTACTGGATCGGGTAATTGTGCCCACCAAAT
This sequence comes from Tychonema bourrellyi FEM_GT703, assembly GCF_002412335.2. Taxonomy (GTDB): domain Bacteria; phylum Cyanobacteriota; class Cyanobacteriia; order Cyanobacteriales; family Microcoleaceae; genus Microcoleus; species Microcoleus bourrellyi. The sequence continues at coordinate 2,495 of NZ_NXIB02000081.1, read as the reverse complement.
TTCACCACGATACACTACCAATCCTCCTGTGGAAGAGAGAGTAATTGCATTGTTGTCATCACCGTATCTAAATCTGAAGATTCTTGAGAATACACCTCGTTCAGTTTCGATAAAATCCGCTCTCGGTTATATCGCCGTAAATATACTTTCAAGGCTTCGGTATATAGTTCGCTCCGAGATATTCCCAACTTTTGAGCAAGTACCTCAGCTTCTTCAAAAATTGGGTCTGGAAGAGAAATAGCAGTTTTCAAAACTAGATTCCTCAAATAGTTATACTTTAATTATACCAAAGTTATACCAAATTTATCATCGTGTTAAGCTGTTCGGCATTTAAACTCCTCCGCTGTCGGTGCGTAGGGGCGAATGGCCATTCGCCCGTACAAGGTTTTTCGTTTCAGCGTAAGGGTTCGCGAATGTCGCACCCTACTAGCCTCGTTACTGATTTAAATGGAGAACAGCTTAATTAACTATCGCGATCGCACTCAACTCCAAACTTGCCCTTCAACCCCATACCATGATTGCATTTATAAGTCAAGCAAAAATCTCAATCTTTATATAAATTGACCAATTGTAAAGATTCGCTAAAGTATAGAGGGGTTACACCCCCCATAGGCTATAGTCATAGACATAGATGCACCCTGATGGTTTTCCCGTTCCACAAGAGCGGGATTTTTATTGGAAAATTTTGTGTTAACTTTTAAGACACCTGCTACAGATAAAATTACAGGAACATTCCATCAAAGCGATCGCCAGATCAAAAGATACAGCAGAGCAAAAACCAAAAGCAGCGATCGAACCTCAACCCTAACTCTGCTTTAATCACCCAAAGGCGGTAGCATAGGTTGGGACACGGCATCAACAAAAGATGAACTTAGCGCCAACAGCCCTCCAACAGGGCAAATACACAATTAACGCGACTTTAGGCATAGGAGGGTTCGGCATCACATACCGAGCTACCCACTCCCATCTCAACCAAACCGTCGTACTCAAAACCCTCAACGAAAGTCTACGCCAACACCCAGAATCCGCCCAATTTCAGCAGCAATTTATCGCCGAAGCCCAACGGCTGTCTCGCTGTCAGCATTCCAACATAGTCAGAGTCATCGACTTTTTTACAGAAGCCGGACAGTCCTTTATCGCAATGGACTACATTCCCGGCGAAACCCTCGCCAAAATAGTTAGCCCAAGCCAGCCACTACCAGAAGCCCAAGCCCTACACTACATTCAGCAAATAGCCTCAGCCGTAAGCACAATCCACAAAAGCGGCTTGCTGCACCGAGATATCAAACCAGAAAATATGATCCGGCGATCCGACACTCACATCGTAATGCTGATCGATTTCGGCATAGCACGGGACTTTACCGCTAGTACGAAACAAACCCACACGAACTTGCTTTCTCCAGGATACGCGCCGATCGAACAATATCTCTATGACAGTAAATGTACACCCGCCACAGATGTTTACTCGATCGCAGCTACTTTATACTACCTACTCTCAGGGCAACCACCAATAGCAGCACCCCTGCGCGATCGCATTCCCCTCAAAGACTTGCGACAATGGCAGCCCAACCTCAGCCCCGGAGTTGAACAAGCTATCCTTTGGGGACTCGAAACCGATCCCGAAAAACGCCCCCAAACAGTCGAAAATTGGCTCGCCTCGGTGCAAGAAACAGAGCAATTACCAGCCAGAAAAACCAAACAAACTATGCGTTTGCCCGCACCTCCGCCCCCACAGTTGACTTTGCTGGCTTTTGTTGTCACCTCTGTAATTGCAGGCTGGATGGGTTTTGACCTAGCATCTCGCTACAACAGCACCAACCTCACTAGCAACAATCCCGAAACTCAATCCTTGCCATCTCTAGAAGATTTACTCAAATCCCGCGATTTGTCTGGGCCAATGTTTGGGCAGCCGTCAGTCGAAAGTAGCCCTGTCCCTCCAAGCGAACTTGACAACCTCCCCAAATCCACCTCAGACAGCAGCATTCCCGAACCCATCAACTCCCCAGAAGTTAACTCCCAACCTTCTCCATCTCCAAGCCCAGAAACTCCCACCCCAAAGCCTCAACCAGAGCCTTCAGAAACTCCCACTCCAGAGCCTCAACCAGAGCCTTCAGAAACTCCCACCCCAGAGCCTCAAACCCAAATCGCTCCATCACCAACCATCGCCCCAGCACCAGTACCGGAAGTTGAACCCCTGCCGTCGGAACCGCCCCGTAAATTCTCCCCACCCTATGCCCCGCCATTGGTAAAGAGTGCTGAAACATTCTCACCGCCTGAGCCTGAGCCTTCTCCAGTAACGCTACCCGATCGATCGCCAATCGACCCAATACCCAGCCGTAGTGACAGCAATTCCGATAGTCCGATCGTACCTGACTCGCCGCCAACAGTTGCAGAACCCACAGTGCCTTTCCCCGAACCAGCTAAAAATTAGTCAGTTGTCAGTTGACTGTTGACTGTTGACTGTTGACTGTTGACTGTTGACTGTTGACTGTTGA
>NZ_NXIB02000080.1 GCF_002412335.2 Tychonema bourrellyi FEM_GT703 | reverse complement strand
CATGCCCCATGCCCCATGCCCATAATTATTCTTCGTAATCAATCAAAATTTGTACCCAACGTGGGGGTCGGGGAATCGGATTTCCTAAACGATCTAACAACAGTAAGGCTACTAAATGTACTACAAATAAATAAATAATATTATTAACTAAAATCATAGCTGCGGCGATCGCCTGAATGGTGTTCAAACTCGGCACACTCAGCCAACCGAATTTCACAAATACCCATTCCACCATTTCTGCAACCTGGGCGGTGACGTAAACCCAGAGGTCTTGACCAACCAAGGCTGACAATAGCCAAAATCGAAAAAAGAAGCCAAAAGTCCCAATTAGTCCACCCAAGCCGATCGAAACAGCCCAACTTGTGGTTTTGCGCCTCCACAGTCCTCCGAGGGCAACTCCCATGATCCCAAAGGGAATCACGTATAAAATACTGCGGGTCGGGCCCATGAGTACCGATAACAGTAAGCCGGAAACTAAAGCGGCCATCCAAGCGGCTCGTTTGCCCCAGCGTAGGTAGACGAGGGCGATCGGTATTGGAAAGAATACGCGCAGCAAAGGCCCCAGTGGAAAGTAGTAATTGACTAGCCAAATTAAGCTGGCCGTACTTGCCAAAAATGCGGTTTCCACTAGCCTCAATGGTGCGGCTTTAGCGGTGTCTGATGTTGTGTCTGTGTCGTCTGGGACTGGATTTGTGCGATCGCGTGACAAATCCGAAATAGCATCTGTTTGCTGCCCGCTATTTGTATTAGATGAATTGTTCAAATTTGACGCAGAATTTGATGATAAAAAATCACTCATCCGATTTTAGATTTTAGATTTGATGTTTTAGCTTTCATTGGTGGCACAGGCATCTTGCCTGTGGTTAAGAATTTGGTGGCACAGGCATCTTGCCTGTGCTCGATCGTTATTTTATTAGCAACTACTTTCACCAATACTATTTTTCGCTCTTGGGTTCCTGAATTACGAACACCGAGCAAGATGCGTGGTGAACTACATAATTGCTGACGCTACCGAGGAAAGCTTCTGTTAGTCCCGTGCGGCCACGTCTCCCCAATATGATTAAATCTGCGCCCCAATTTTGGGCATATTCACAGATACAATGGCCCGGATCTCCATCCATTTGGGAGTCAAATTCTACCTGCACTCCTTGATTTGCTGCTGCGTCGCAGTATTTTTTTAGCAAACTCTCACTTTGTTTGAGTTCCGTTTCTCGCAACAAACGTTGAGCTTGATAAGCCTGATCCATTAACTGCACATTCATGCCCAAATCTACTGGAATTGGTACTGCTGACTGGCCAAGGGTGTTGACGCTAATACAATGAAATAGCATCACTTCAGCTTGATTAGCCTGAGCTAGTTCTAGAGTTTGGCTGAAGACGCTGTGGCTCAATTCAGACTCATCTAAGGCTGCGAAGATTTTTTTAAAAGTCATAGCTTATTAACCTGTGATGGTAATTAATAAATATCAGTTCAAAGAGAGTGTTGTTGAATTAAATTCAATATTGACAATCTCTTTGACTTTCATACTAACAGGCGTTCCAAGGCGTGTAAGTCTGGAATACACAAAACGTCGCGATCGCGCTGAATAGAGCCTTTTTTTTCTAGCTTGCTCAGCACCCGTGTGACTGTTTCTCTAGCTAGACCGCTGAGGCTGCTTAATTCTTTATGTGGCAAGTTAGGAATTTCTGTACCTCCTGTTGCCATGATTTTTCCTTGTCCCTCTGCCAAAAATAAGAGAATATCTGCTACTCGCGAGGTACTATCCGATTCTCGCAAGCGGAGACGACGATTGACTTGTCGCAGCCTGCGGGCCATTAGTTGAGCCAGCCGAATCCCTGCTAACGGTTCGGTGTGAATTAGCTGCACAAAATCCTGTGATGGCATATTGCCGATCAGGGTGGGAGCTAGGGTGATCACATCTGTCGATCGCGGTGTTTCTTCGATCGCAGCCATTTCACCAAATAGTTCTCCTTTGCCTAAAATATTCAGCGTTACTTCTTTTCCGTGTAGGTTGTAGGTGCTAATTTTCACCCAACCGTCTAATATGAAATACACCGATGTGCCCCAGTCATTTTCCAACAAAATCACTTGATTTGATGGATGGCTGCGGGTAACGATGTGAAGAGTTGCTCTCTCAATTACAGGATCGGGCAAGCCCAAAAAGAAAGGAGTAGAGACTATCAGTTGATTTATATTCGATTGCGGATCTCTGGTGTTAAAGCGGTCTTCCATGAGGCCATTATTTTAATTTATGCGCTGGATATGTGCGGGGCAGTTAGAAGTAGCTTGCAGGGGAGTCATTGGATTTTGAGAAACCAGAAACAAGTATCTAAAAATTAGGAATTTCACCTCTCAAGTTTTGCGGTCAAAGGTCAGAGCATGGAATTAATATCCTAAATTTCTGATTGCGATCTATAAACTAATGAATATACCACAATCTTTTGGAGATACACCTGTTACCTGGGTTTTGCTACTAAATTGTAGCAGCTAAATTGTAGCAGCGTCGTCGCTCTTTGTCCTTATGCGAACCCAACTGTGGATTCAGCACAGCCCGCTAGCAGGTTATGCTAGTAACATAATTAGATTTTCTACTGCCGGGAGCCTCTCAAATGTCAGTATCAACGGAAGATCCACAGCAATAGTAGCCTCAATGTTGGCGATCGCTACGGCTCTAATCACTAAAAAACTTGACATCGCGCAACCCCAAAAACATTGTACCATTAATGTGTAGCCATAGATAAAGATCAAAAGCTATTATCAATGCTTACCGATGGAAGGCAAAAAGTAGATAGCTGTTGGCCACAAGCAGAAAGAACCCTATAAATGGTCGGGCACAAAAATACGACACCCGAAACAGGGGGTTCGCATCCAGATTATTCTATCTATTGAACATGGCTGTTCCATGACTTCAGCCTTTTTTGGTAAAGTTTTTCGCAAGCCGCATTTTTAGAGGTTCCACCCTTGAATTCTCAGAAGTACAAAATTCAAGCACTAATTGCTGAGATTGATGAGGTACTCAGCAAACCCGTACCCCGATTGCCTTGGACGGGTTCGATCGATCTTGTGCACCAGCGTCAACTTTTAGAGCGAGTTCGCACCTATCTGGTTTTGCCAGACTCGAAGCTAGTGGTAGCCCACAAACAAGCAAACAGCCCCAAAAGTCCGCCGCCACCTGTTCCAGTACCCAAAGTACCACTTGCCACCACCAATCAACAGTCAGCAACAGAGCAAATCTTGCAAGCTGTCACCGGAGAAATCTGTCACCTGCGAGAAAGCCTGACGGGCCCACTCGAAGCAGATATACAAGCTCTGCGTGAAGAACAACAAGCTCTAGTTCAAGAAATTAAGCTGCTTGAAGTAAAACGTCAGCAACAACAATCCTTAGCTCAACAACAAGCCAACCAACAGCAAATCATTTCCGAATTTTTGCAAGCTGTGACCAGCCGTTTGCAAGAAACCTTGGTTGCTGATGTGTCCCCAAGTCAGGCGTCCAATCTGGACAATCAGTATGCGGCAAGTGCATCTGACTCGCTGGAGGGGAATCAACAAACCGTCGAACACCTGCGAATGACATCGGCAGAAAGATTGGAGGCGATGCAACGGTTTGAGGCCGAGGCCGATCGCCTGTTGATGAGACTCGACTCTACGATGAATATTGTTTTTGAGGCTTTGCAAGAAAATCTGGAGACATATCAAGGATCTTTGTCCCAAGGCCTCGAAAGAATGCACGGCTTGGGGCAACAAAGCGAGATGATGTTCACAGCTTTGGTCAACCACTTGGCCCAGGAGTTGGGTCGAGAAGCGTCATCCTACGTGCAGCAGCCGACGATCTTGTCCAACCTCGAAAGTGCTACATTAACCAGCCAGATGGTGTCAAACACGGCTCAAATCGAGTTAAGTGGGGAGACTCCAATGGCAGAGGGGGCGCTCGCAGATGGGAGTAACGAAACATTCCAAGAACAAGAAAGATTTCCCTACGCGGGAACGGAACTTTCTCCGCAATTCGGAGAGTTGAGGCGCGATCGCACTCCCGCAGCCATTTCACTCCCAGATTTAGAAGAAAACTTGTTCGGTTCTGCACCCCAAAGCGATCGCCCGACAACTGCATTCCCAGGCACCCAATCTGAACCAGAGTCGGCCCAAACTGATGAAGATATTGAGGAGTTGAGGCGCGATCGCACTTTCGCTGCTATTTCACTCCCAGATTTAGAAGAAAATTTGTTCGGTTCTGCACCCCAAAGCGATCGCCCGACAACAGCATTCCCAGGCCATGAATCCGAACCAGAGTCGGCCCAAACTGATGAAGATCTTGAGGATGTGTATGCGAATTTGTTCCTGGGAGAAGAAGTCGCAGAACTCGACCTCGAAGACTTCATTATAGAAAATACCGCAACTGCTACTGAAATTGAATTAGTGCGATCGGAAACTCAGCCAGTTAATGCTAGTTATGAATCACTAAATAATTCGGAAGATTTGTTTTCAAATCTAGTAGATGAAGAGGAGTTAGTGCATCAAAATCAAGAAGTTGTAGAAACTAATGAACCCATAAATGGTACATTTACTTTGTTCCAAAATCTCTTGGATGAAGATGACTCAGTAGAAGATTATCGGGTCAATGAAAATTTGGAGTTCGGAATTGCTAATTCTGTAGAAGAGCTAACTTTAGATACTCCAGATTTAGTGAAACAGGAAGAAGTTGTAAAACTAGCTCTGTTTCCACAACCAACAGCCCCAATGGTCGAGCCACAAATCGACGCGGACGATCGAGAAAATGCTGAAAATACGCCTAAAGGACGTGAAATCTCAGATACTTCTGCTGGCGATCAAACCCTAGCTGCACCACCGAGTTTGAGTAGGACGGCAGAAATTAGCTCGACCTCCCAAAACTTACCCCCTCAAAACCAGACAGAAAGGAGTGCATCAACTAGCAGCAATGTTGCGCCGGGGGATGTCTATATTCAAGCTTCACCGGACGAAAATTTGCTGCCGGTAGAACAGGAGAATGAGGAAGATGTCGATCGCTCTTTAAACTTAGACAACGATATTCTGGAACAATTAGAGTCAGACCTTTATAGTCTGGAAGGATTGCCAAATAGCAGCAGCTTGCGATCGCAACCATCGGCAACACTCAACTCAGGTTTCTTGGTAGATGCCTCAGATAGTGGTGCAGAGAACCCCTTTGCGAAACTAGCTGAGGAAGAACTCGGCACCCTAGAAGATTTGTTCCCAGATATGTTGGAACTCTCATCTGAGGATGAAATAGATGAAATTTTGACTTTGGAAGATGAACTGGATGTTGAGTTGTTGGCCCAAGAGGAAGACGAGAATGTCAGCCTAGATGATATTTTGGCTAGTTTGATCGAGGCAGATCAAGCCTCGGCCCAAATCAGCGGGGACACTCAAAAACTGGGGTCAAATTCTCCAGAAAGTCAAAAAAAAAACACACTCTCGCGATCGCCAGTAAAGCAGAATTAGTTGCAGAGAAATCGGCGGCAAATTCTGTTACAGGATCGATCGCCCCTTCATTCCCCGAAACTCCAACTCGATAGGGCGATCGCCCAAATTCTCACTGGTATTTGGGCATCGACTTCGGTAGCAGCGGACTTTCGGCCGCTTTGGTCGATCGTCAAAGCGGTCAATTATATCCGATTTATCAATGCCTGATTTCATCTGTAGAGCTTCGGGGCTATAGACGAAAGCTCTTGGGTTTCGTTCCTCAACCCAATCTACTACTTGACGATTACTATAACTGTCAACTGTCAACTGTCAACTGCTATATATGAACTTACCTAATCTGATTACTTTTTCTCGGTTGCTGGGAGTACCTTTCCTACTCTACGGCTTGTACAATCCAACCGTGCAAAGTCGATGGATTTGTGTGGCTATTTTTGTCGTAGCCGCGGCTACAGATTGGCTGGATGGCTATTTGGCAAGAAAGCTCAATCAAATTACCGATTTGGGGAAATTTCTCGATCCTTTGGTTGATAAATTGTTAGTTTTAGCCCCACTTTTAGTATTGATTGAGTTGGGAAAAGTCCCGGCTTGGGGTGTGTTTCTGATTTTGGGGCGGGAGTTGACAATTGCGGGGTGGCGTGTTAATAAAACTACGATTTCTGGTGCTAATATTTGGGGGAAGTTGAAAACGGTAAGTCAGATTGTGGCGATCGCACTTTTAATTGCTCCCCTCTCTGATGCGTGGAATATTCCAGCATTAATTGCTTTTTGGGTTTCTGTCGCTTTAACTTTGATTTCTGGGGCTATTTACCTGTGGCCGTCCAAGGTAGCCGATGAAAAGTAAGCTACCTCCTTGATTACTGGTTCCAGGAATAGCCTGGAAACCAGTAAAATTCCGATTAAACTAAGCGGAAATCAAGCGAGCTTTCGGTTGAGGAATAGAACGTCCCAATTCCTGAGCCGTCTCAATCCACTCCTCCATAACAATCTCAATATTTTGTAGTGCTTCTTGATAAGTTTCCCCATCCGCAGCGCATCCGGGTAATTCCGGCACTTCAGCAATAAATGCTTGGTCTTCTTGACTCCAGTAGAGGACAATTTCATAGCGAAGCATCGTTTTCACCTCCTAGTTGGTGTCTGAGAATTACCTCACGAATTTGCTTGACTTGATAAGCTTTGGCTTGCGAGGCTTTGGGTTGAAGATTTAGAATTTCTTCAACACCATCTTTAGCAAATATGTGGTGACTACCGCGAATCCGTTCCTCAAAGCCGAGTCTGCGTAAAAGCTGGCCGGAGATTGGCAAGTTGGTATATTCGCATCGGAATTACCAAGTAAGATTTTAGCCAGTAGTTTATCTTGTTGACTCACGCTCTATCCAAGTTATTTTACTATCGCATATTTCTAAGCTGGCGATCAAACTTTACTCAGCATTTAGGCGTCATTCATCAGAATAAAAAATGCTAATGAATGACGAATGCCTTCTTAATAATGACTCCCAGACTTCCGGTGGTGCACTGCTGTCACCCCGTCATTCTTCAACAAATGACCATTTTCAACTGCTGCATAAACTACCCAATGATCGCCACATTCCATCCGACTCATCACCTCACATTCCAGATAAGCCAAAGCATCACTTAACACCGGACAACCATTACTAGCTTCCATCGTTTCGACTCCAGCAAATCTGTCTTCTCCCGGAGCAAAGTTTTTCATGAAATACTTGCGTAATTGTCTCCCTTCTGCGAGAATATTCAACACGAATTTATCGCCCGCATACATCAAAGCTTCGATCGATCGATCTTTAGCAACCGCGATCGTCAAACCCGGAGGAGTGAACGTTGCTTGTGATACCCATGATGCGAGCATGGCACTGCTGACCTCCCCCCGCTTGGCCGACAGTACGCACAGGGAACCCACCAGTCTTCCTACTGCTTGTTCCGTGCGATCGCTCCCACCCGCTAACTGTGGTTTTGGTGCCCGCAATTTTTGCGATCGAATCAAAGCTTGAGCAAAATCCGTTCCCGCCTCTTTGCACTCGTGAATCGTCGCAGCCGTCGGCTTAAATTTTGCTCGAATCGGTTCAAATCCGATGCGATACCCAGCATCTTTTAACTTACCTTCTACTAAGTCGATCGCCTCTCCACTCCAGCCAAAGGAACCAAAAACCCCAGCCAGCTTACTCTTGGTTGCTGTCGATAGCACAATTCCCAAAGCCGTTTGAATCTGAGTCGGTGCGTGTCCTGCTAAAGTCGGAGTTCCGATGATAAATCCCGCGCATTTCTCGATCGCCTCTTGAATTTCTCCGGGTTCGGCAAATTCGCAGTTGATACTTTCTACCGCCACCCCAGCCTTAGTAATTCCTTTGGCGATCGCCTGCGCTAAAGTTGCCGTATTTCCGTAAGCCGAAGCATAAATCAAAGCAACTGTCAAGTCTTTTGAATTTTGTTGTTGACTCCATTCCCGATACAAATTGGTGAGTTCGTGGAGGCCGTAACGGACGATCGGACCATGACCAGGAGCATAAAATGCCGTTGACAAATCGGCTAATTTATCCATTGCTGTCAGCACTTGTTTTGCCTGCGATGCGTGCAGAGAATCGTAATAATAGCGCCTATCTTCGCTGTAAACACTCCACCCTTCATCAAATACTTGGTCGCCGCAAACGTGAGATCCAAAAAATTTATCAGTAAACAGGATTCGAGTCTGCGGATCGTAAGTGCAAAGTTCGTCCGGCCAGCGGGGAGTAGGAGTAGCGATGAATTTTAAGGCGTGACCTTTTCCTAAATCGAGAACTTCTTCCCCCCGGACGATCGTAATGTTTAATTCTTGCTCTGGAAAAGCACCTCGCAAGCTAATCGCGGCGGGATTTGTGCAAACAAATGCTATTTGAGGATACAATTCTAACAGAGCTTTAATTGTGACCGCTCTGTTAGCATTGAAATGCCCCAAAATTACATAATCTAGCTTTTTCAAATCCACTCGCTTCTGCAAACATTCCAGATAGTTTTGAGTGAAAGATTCCCCCGGCGGGTCTAACAAAGCAGTTTTGTCAGCTTGAATGATATAGCTATTGGCTGTTGTCCCTTTTTGCAGTGAATATTCTACTTCAAATTTGAGTCTGTCCCAAGTTCGCGATCGCACTGCTGCGGTATCTGCTGCAATTTGGACAAACTGCACGTCGCGGGGTTTGGTATTAGATGGGGGTTTGGGAGTCAAAGTGTTAGTCATTGATTGCACCTATTTCTATTAATTGTGCTTTAATAAATGCTGGATTTTTTTACAGGGCAGTTTTCGACTATTCGCTGTCTGCTAACTAGATTTTTTTTAACGAACCGCGAAGGCGCGAAGGTAGCGAAGGAAGAGTCAACAGTATTTAACTGTAGGGTGCGTCAGTAGATCATCTCTCAATGAAGTCTAATAAAACATCGGCTGACGCACCTTACTAATACTATCAACAGTTAACTAACTTCTTAATAGTGATTGCCGACTTTCCGATGGTGGACTGCGGGAAGTGCATCAGGATTGGATACGCGGCCGTTATCTACGATCGCATATACGATATGATGATCCGAAAGTTCCATCCGGCTGACCACTTCACATTCCATGTACGCCAAGGAATCTGTCAGAATGGGAGAACCGTTGGTTGCTAGTTGAGTTTTAACTCCGGCAAATCGATCGGCACCCGGAGCAAAACGCTTTAAAAAGTGCTTCATTAAGGTTTGATAATTGCCTTCTTCGAGCACGTTTAACACGAATTTATCTCCCGCGTGCATCATCGATTCGATCGCCCGATCCTTCGCAACTGCTATTGTTAAACCCAGTGGTTTAAAGCTGGCTTGCGTTACCCAAGAAGCTAGCATTGCACCGCTAACCTCGCCTTTTTGGGCGGTGATGATGTACAGTCCGCCGCTGATACGTCCCAAAGCTTTATCGAGGTCACTATCCAGAGCTTTCATCTGTTTGACAGTTTTGTCCCGCGTCAGCCACTGTCCTAAGTCGGTGCCGGCTTCGTCGCACAGTTGATAAATTGCTTCAGTCGGTGTTTCTTTAATCAAAATGTTGGGAAATATCTCTTTCAAACCCAACTCTTTGAATTTGTTTCGCAACGGGTAAATTGATGAGTCATCGCCGCCGCCGGATTCGCACAAACCGAAGGATTGTTTGTTGTTAGCTGCTACTAAAATTGTGTTGATGGCGGCTTCAGCATTCACCCCAGCAGCGCCGGTACTTGGCGGGGAACAAATCATGATTCCGGCGGCTGTACCCACGAGTTCGCGCACTTCTTGTAAGTCGGCGATTTTTAAATCCATCATTTCTACGGCTACACCGGTTTTGGTGATTCCGTGGGCGATCGCCTGACTGAGGCGATCGCTAAAACCGTAGTCGGAAGTGTAGAATACTGCTACCGTAGTTTCTGCTTTGGTTTGCTCTTGGCTCCATTTTTTGTAACGCCCGGTGAGCTCTACTACGTTGTACCTCAGCAAGGGGCCGTGGCCAGTCGCGACTGTACCGATTTCTCCTAAGTCGGCCATGCGTTTCATTGCACTCAGGACCGATCGAGCGTTAGGAGCCATCAAGCACTCATAATAAAAGTGGTAATCTTCCTCAACCGCTGCTAAATCGTCATCATAGGTGCTGTCGGTACAGTAGTGCATCCCGAAAGCATCGCAGGTGAATAGCACTTGAGTTTTGCTGTCATAGCTGAAAATAGTATCGGGCCAGTGCAAGTTCGGTGCCGATACGAATTCGATAATGTGGCCGTTTCCTAAATCTAGTTTGTCGCCATTTTTGACTACCAGTCGCTCAAAGGGCTGGTGTATCAGGTTTTCTAAAAATTGAATTGCTACCTTTGCGCCCACGACAATTGCTTGGGGTGCGATCGCCAGCACATCTTTAACCAAACCGCTGTGGTCGGGTTCGGTATGGCTGATAATTATATAGTCAATCTGTTTTGGGTCGATTTCCCCCGTCAGAGTGTCCATATATTGTTGGCGAAATTTCTCGTGGGAGGTATCGACGAGGGCTGTCTTTTCACCGCGAATGATAAATGAGTTATAAGTTGTACCGTTTTTGAGTCCGAACTCAATGTCAAAGCGGTCTCGATCCCAGTCTAAGCATCGAATTGTCGTTGTATCAGTGGCAATTTCGACCTTTTCCACCGTCAATCTGCGTTGGACTCGTTCAGTCAGCGCTACCATAACGTGCCTCCTTGTCAGTGACTCATACCTTATTGTTTTCCATTCTGACACGTTTTTTTTGTAAATCTTTATCAAATTTCCTATCAATCAGTTAAGTATCTCTAAAGTTATGGGAGAGATCTAATAAATTCAACCCCTGTGATTGGCGATCGGTAACTCCACAATCAACTCAGTTCCTTCACCCACCTGACTGACACAGTTAATCCGGCCACAGTGAGCTTGAACAATCACTTGATAGCACACCGAAAGTCCCAAGCCAGTGCCACTTCCTACGGGTTTAGTAGTAAAAAATGGATCGAAAATCTTGTCTTGAGTTTCCGCAGAAATGCCTTCCCCAGTGTCGCGAATAGAAATAGTTACCCATCCTGGTTCTCTAACAAATGTGCGAAGGGTCAATTCCCCTGGTTTTTCAGTTGCGTCGATCGCATCTAAGGCATTGTCCATCAAGTTATAAAATACTTGATTGATTTGACCTGCATGACATTGGACTAGAGGCAAACTTCCATATTGTTTCTCTATTTTAATATTTGATTTCAACTTATTTTGTAGCATAAACAAACTACTGTCTAAGCCTTCATTTAAATCTACAGCTTTGAATTCAGAGTGATCTAAGCGAGAAAAACTTCGCAGCGTCGTCACAATCGAGCGAATTCGACCACTGCCTTCTTGCATTGAATGGAGCAAGGGAGGAAAGTCTTCTCGAATGTAATCTAGTTCTAGTTCTTCGGTGATTTTATCGATGGTTCCGGGGCAAGCTTTGCGACATAAGTCAATGGCTTCTGTTAAGGTTTTTACATATTCTTGAGTGTGAAACAAGTTAGCGTGGATGAAATTGTTGGCATTGTTAATTTCGTGAGCAATTCCCGCTACCATTTGCCCCAAACCCGACATTTTTTCGCTTTGAATTAGTTGCTGTTGAGTCGATCGCAATTCTTGTAATGTAGCCTGCAATTGCTCGGTTTGAGCTTGAGATTTCACCGCAGCATCTTGGACCTGGCTGTAGAGTTCGGCTTGCTGAATGGCGATCGCCATTTGGTCGGCTATCTGGGATAGTAACTCCGTTTCTTGTTGCTCCCAATTTCGCGTATCACCACACTCGTGAGCAATCAGCAAACCCCACAGCTTACCGAGAAATTTAGGATTATAGCTGACCGCTGTGTTGGCAGAATTTTCTTCATTTATCGATGTAACAATTGGTACAATCAGATTAGCTTTTACCTGTAAACTGTCTAAAAAGTCTACGTGACAAGGCTCTAAACCAGCATTAAAAACATCATTGATTGCTCTGACTCGTCCTTGTTGATAGAAATCTGCATAATCCCCTTTAAAACACTTGTCTGCCCCCATATCTCCTAAAATTGAGGGCCAGGGAACAGTCATATTTTCAACTACAACTTTTCCCTGCCAGTTATCTTGGAATTGATAGATAATTACCCGATCGCACTGCAAAAGTTGACGGACTTCCCTGACTGCTGTTTGCAGGATCGTATTGAGGTCTAGGGTACTACGAATTTGGTTGCCAATCAGACGCAGCAGCGATTCCTGTTCGGCGAGGCGACGGGTTTGGCTGTACAATTTAGCTTGGTTGATCGCGATCGCCAATTGCGAACCCACCCCTTCTAACAACTGCCGTTCCCAATCAGTCCATTCCCGTTCGCGATCGCACTGGTGCAGCCCAATTACTCCATTCACTTCTCCTTGATAGCGAGTAGCTACCGCTAGCATTGACTTGATCTCTAAAGCCTCGACAATTTTTTTACTTTTTTCGTTCAATCCCGGAAAATCTATAAACTTGGTTACTGCTAGTGATTCTTGCTGAGACACGATTGCTTGCAAATGCGGGTTGCCAATAATCGGTACTTTCATGCCAAGCTGTGTGGGATAGTTTCCGCCGTTGTATTCTCCCCGCGTGACTAAAATTTCTTCTGAATTTGGTTCTTTGACTAAAATACTCGATCGGCTACAATTTAAAGCTTGGCCCAGCAATCGGCACGCCGATGTCAAAACTTGTTCTATGTCAAGAGTGCTGCGAATTTCGTTATTAATTTGGTTCAGCAAATTTGATAGCTGAACTTGTTGCTGCATCTGGATAATTAGGGCTTTTTGTTGGTCCATTTCTGGTAGCGAAAGGCATTCTTCAAGGCATTCTTCATTGCTCCATTTTTTCGGTTTAGACAACGCGGAACTTGATCTCGGCGATTTTTGTTCTTGTTGATGTATTTTTAAAGACATATTTACTCAGATGTTTTGAAGTATTCTAATTTAAGCTGTTCGGCATTTCAATTCCTGGCTGACTGTTTAATTTTAAAACATTAAATCATCTATCTTGAACTAAATACTTGTTTTTGCCTACTCTATTAATCAACATGGAAAACCGAAGCGTCGAAAATTTTACTCCAGAAACAGCCACCACCAATTTTAAATCTCGATTAAATAGTAAAACAGAGCTTAAAATAGCTTTAGCGATCGGCAATTCACGTCTGCACTGGGGATTATTTTTGGGCCCAACTCTTCAGGAAACATGGGATACACAGCATTTGAGTGTTGACGCTGTTTCGCAGCTATCTGAGGATGAAAAGACAGAATTTTTAGTACAGAGTGCGATCGCGCCGATCGAGCAAAAATATGCTCAAAAGCTCCTTTCTCTTTGTACTAATCCCGAACTTGCGTCGCGTCGCGCACAGCAGTGTGTTCTACCACCTCTAATTTTAGCTTCAGTTGTACCAGAGCAAACAGCACTTTGGCAGAGTTATCCCCATGTGCACACTATTACTTTAGACCAGTTACCGATGGAAGGACTCTATCCGACACTGGGAATTGACAGAGCTTTGACTTTGTTAGGTGTGGGTATCCAATTAGGTTGGCCAACCCTAGTAATCGATGCTGGTACAGCTTTAACATTTACTGGAGCTGATGTCAATAGGCGTTTAGTTGGGGGTGCTATCCTACCGGGTTTAGGGTTGCAATTGTCATCATTAGGAGAGAAAACTGCTGGTTTACCTTTAGTTACTTTACCATATAATCTCCCCCAGCGCTGGGTAGCGGATACTGAGACCGCCATTAAAAGTGGAGTTGTGTACGGAGTTGTATCGGCTGTAAATGATTTTATTCAAGATTGGCTGAGGTTGTTTCCTAATAGCAAGATAGCTGTCACAGGTGGCGATCGCACTTTGTTATTAAAATATCTCGCCTCAACCTTTCCCGATACAGTCGCAGCGGTAATTGAAACCCCAGAAGCAATTTTTTGGGGTTTCAGAAATGTTTTCCAAGAGGGTATTGAGTTTTGATTTAGGAAAAGGAGAATTAATTCTCGATGCCCGATGCCCTATGCCCGATGCCCTATGCCCGATGCCCTATGCCCGATGCCCAATTCCCGATGCCCAATTCCCGATGCCCAATTCCCGATGCCCCATGCCCAATGCCCAATGCCCAATTCCCAATTCCCATTTACTTAGCAAATTCCCGAATATATTTAGCAACAAGATCCGGCGATTCCAAGGGCAAATTTGTCCCCCCCGAATTGATAAATTGGATCTCAGCATTACCAGCCAGAGCAGCATAAGACTGACACAAAGACGACGAAGCATCAGCCTTATTTTGAGAGTCCTGCAACAACAATAAAGGAGTTTTCAGCCCAGACAACTTCTCGTCAACCAACTCCGCCTTAATTTCTGCTTCCCGCCGCCTAAACAGCAGTTTGATGGCAACTTGAGAATCTATTAACTGCTTTCTGAACATTAGCAGTTCCTCAATCTTGGTTTGTCTCCCAAACCACTTAGCAATTGGATAAATCGATCGCAGCAGCCAGTAAGCCACAGGAGGTTGAGCCGTCAGCCACCGAGCCTCCTGCCAGCGTCCTGGCAGGCTTGTATTCACCCCTTCTGGGGCTAACAATACCAAACCCTGCACGCGATCGGGATATTTGAGCGCGTAGCTAGTAGCCACCCAGCCACCCAAAGAGTGACCGATTAAATAAACCTGTCGCAGATTCAACGTATCGAGGTATTGGGCGAGACATTCTACTTCGAGGTCGATCGAATAATTCATTTTAGGGTGTTCCGAATCGCCAAATCCCAGTAAATCTGGTGCGAAACAGTGGTAGTCGGGATATAAATATTCGATCGTCCTCAGCCACTGATTGCTATTGTCCCAAGAACCGTGTAAAAACACCAAGTTTGGGCCAAGGCCGACTTCGTGCCAGAAAATGTGCCCTAAAGAAAGTTTGACGCGAGAATTTCGTAGCTGTGAGTACATCCGGTTAAATATTTATTAATAGAAAGAACTGTTTTAAGTTAAATAGACATCTCCCATAATTATTGTGGAACAGGCATCCTGCCTGTTCTTGGCTATCTTTTTAGGAGAAGTCTAATAGGAAGCGTTAAAAATTTATGCAAAATTTGACTAAAATCTAGCTGCACCTCGTTTCAATTTACAATTGTTAGACCTTGAAAATAGTCCTGCAAATGCTTCTCGCTATCATGGCTGAACTCGCCCTCCGGCAGTGATGTTGGCAAAAAAGCCTTCACTTCGCTGATTTCGAGTGTATCCTGAATTTGGATTGTTCCCTCCACATCTGCTGCCATAACAATACAAATCGAGTGAAGTCGAGGATCGCGATCGGGTTCTGAGTATACTCCCACCAAACGGCGGATTTTCACCAGCTCTAATCCTGTTTCTTCAGCTAATTCCCGTCGCACAGTTGTAGTAATATTTTCGCCCCAATCTACCATGCCTCCCGGCAGTGCCCAGCAACCATTGTCCCGGCGACGAATTAACACAATTCGTCCATCCGGTAATATGGGAATAATGCCAGTACCAGTGATCGGATGTCGAAATATTAGTCCTAGCACGGTTTGTCCAATCTGCCACAATCGACGCATAAACTCAAAAAATTTAGGGACTGAGTAGGGATTTTAGACTGCCAAGCTCACGGCTCAAGAGTCTTAATTTTTAACTTTCAATTAAGCTGAGATGTCGGTTAAATCTGTCAAAATCTCGATGGCATGAAATTGTGGTTTGACTTTGCGATAAACCTTGTTTATTTTACCATCAGGGGCGATCGCAAACGTAGTCCTATTAATTCCCATAAATTCTTTGCCCATAAACTTTTTGAGTCCATAGCAACCATAGGCCGTAGATACTTTGGCATCTACGTCGCACAACAGAGGAAAAGGCAGTTGATGTTTGACTGCAAATTTGGTGTGGGATTGAGGGCTGTCAGTGCTGATACCAAACACTACAATATTCCGCGACTGATAATCTGAGTAAACGTCTCGAAAACCGCAAGCTTCTTTGATGCAGCCAGGGGTATTGTCACGAGGATAAAAATATAGTATAATGTTTTTCCCCAGAAAATCTGCCAGATGCACAAAATTGCCCGCAGCGTCGGGCAAACTGAAGTCAGGAGCTAAGTCGCCTGGATTAAGTATCATTTGTCCTATTTGTCAATAGTTTGTTGATTTTTTTTTCAGCTTGACCTGTAGCCTGCTATGATTTACAAGTCACGCTGTCTGTTAGATGTATTTCCTGAATTCAGGAATATTAGTTATGATGACAGATCGCAGGTAAAGCCGAAGTAAGGCTTAGAGGCTGCTTTGACAGCAGCCGTTTTATTGTTGTTTATTAGTGATGAGGTCCGAATGGCTAAACGCCGTAATCTCAAGAAAGAGAAGGCACAACGAAATCAAGCATACGCCCGCAAGTTTCGCAAGCGCAGAAATCAAGATATGTTCTCTAACAAGAGAAGACGATTTGACGGAGGCAACGGTGGTGGCATGGGCGCCATGACTGGCGGCGGCAGAGACAAAGATATGGCTGCCGCTGAAGATTAATCGCTGAGCCGATCGCGCGCAGCAATCAGTGATTTCCTCACTCGATCAAATCCGGTACCCCCGTAACTATTGCGAGCCGCTACCACTTGCTGAGGTGCGATCGCGCCGTAAATGTCAGTCTCAAAAGCTGGGTGCAATTCTTTCCACTCCTCAAGTGTCAAATCTTTGAGGAGTTTGCCCCCCAACAGGCAGGTTTTGACAACTTTGCCGACGAGGTTATAAGCTTCCCGAAAGGGAACGCCTTTAGTGGCCAAGTAGTCTGCCACGTCTGTAGCATTGGAAAAGTCCTCTGTGACGGCCGCGGCGAGGCGATCGCCTTGAAACGCGATTCCTTCCCGCAGCAAAATCGTCATTGCTTCCAAACAAGCTTGTACAGTTTTCACACCGTCAAACAAAGCTTCTTTATCTTCCTGTAAATCTTTGTTATAGGCCAAAGGCAGTCCCTTCATCACTACCAGCATCGCCTGCAAGTGACCGAAAACCCGCCCAGCCTTGCCCCGCACCAATTCTGGCACATCGGGATTTTTTTTCTGGGGCATAATGCTCGAACCGGTGGCACAACTATCTTTGAGCGTAATAAACCCAAATTCGTGAGACGACCACAGAATCATTTCTTCTGACAAGCGGCTCAGGTGTACCATGATCAGGCTGGCGGCTGCGAGAAATTCGATCGCAAAATCTCGATCGCTAACTCCATCCAAACTGTTAGCATAAACCTTGTCAAAATGCAATAGTTCGGCAGTATAGTGTCGATCGATCGGGAAAGTCGTCCCCGCCAGCGCACTACAACCCAGAGGCGAAATATTTACCCGCTTGCTGACATCGCCGAGACGTTCCCAGTCGCGATCGCTCATTTCAAAATAAGCTAACAGGTAATGAGCCAAGCTAATTGGTTGAGCGCGCTGCAAGTGCGTATAACCTGGAATCAAGGTTTCCACATTAGGTTCAGCAATATCCAACAAAACCCCTTGAAATTCCCGCAACTGATCGCGGATTTCGGCTATTTTTTGACGCAAATACAAACGAGTGTCAGTACCTGCTTGATCGTTGCGCGATCGAGCCGTATGCAGTTTTTTCCCCGCATCGCCGACTATTTCCGTCAGCCGTTTCTCTACAGCAAAGTGAACATCTTCTGAATCAATGCCCGGTACAAACAGTCCTTCTTGGTATTCCAGACGAATCTGTTCCAAACCATTGACTAATTGTTCACCTTCTGCATCTGAAATAATCCCCGTTTTCGCCAGCATTTTCGCATGAGCTACAGAACCAGACAAGTCGTACTCAATCAGTTCAATATCAAAGCCAATACTCGCATTGAATCGCACGATTGCTGGGTGCAAAGCAGACTCAAATCTTTGACTCCAAGTTTGTTGTTTTGTCATTTTTGAATAAAGAAGGAAGAAGGAAGAAG
>NZ_NXIB02000007.1 GCF_002412335.2 Tychonema bourrellyi FEM_GT703 | reverse complement strand
GGCATGGGGCATGGGGCATTGGGCATGGGCTGACGGGCTTTCTAGTGGAGCCTGATAGTGTAAATGGTTTGGTAGGTGCGATCGCCCGCATCGACAAAATTGACCGCAGGGCTTGCCGTACCCAAGCAGAGGTAGAATACTCTTTAGTCGCTTTGGGCGATCGATTTGAACACTGGTTCAACTCTATTCTAAATTAGAGTTAAATCAACTCTTAATCAACCACAAAAACAGCAAACAAAAATAACTATGGCAACCGAACGTTTAGTGCTTTTATCAAGTAGAGAAATAGACAAAATGCGTCAAGCCGGCCGCTTAGCAGCCGAACTATTACTACATCTCGAACCGATGGTAAAACCAGGTGTTAGCACTCTCGCAATTAATGACGAAGCCGAACGTTGGACTTTAGCACACGGGGCAAAAAGTGCTCCGCTAGGTTATAAAGGATTTCCTAAATCTCTGTGCGCTAGTGTCAATCAAGTAGTCTGTCATGGCATCCCAAATGCCAAACAAATTCTCAGAGAAGGCGACATTATTAATATTGATGTAACGCCTTTAGTTGATGGTTATCATGGTGATACTTCAAAAACTTTTTTTGTTGGGAAACCTTCGCCGGTTGCGAAAAGATTAGTTGAAGTAACTGAGGAATGTTTGAGAAGAGGAATTGCGGAAGTTAAGCCCGGTGCTCGTACCGGTGACATCGGTGCAGCAATTCAACAATATGCGGAAGCACAGGGTTTTTCGGTAGTGCGAAATTTTGCGGGACACGGGGTTCATCGAGTCTTTCACACGGAACCAGAAATTCTACACTATGGGAAGCGGGGGACTGGAAAGAAGTTGAGACAAGGGATGGTTTTTACGATCGAGCCGATGATTAATGAGGGTACTTGGGAAGTGGAGATTCTCGCCGATGGTTGGACTGCTGTGACTCAAGATGGCAAGCTTTCGGCTCAATTTGAACACACATTGGCTGTGACTGATTCTGGGGTGCAAATTCTGACTTTACCTTAGCAATCATTGACAAACAATCTCAAAACCTAACCCATTGATCCAATAATTAATAAAATTCGGTACGGGCGGGTTTTAGAAACAATATCTACCGCAATTCACATCCAACCCCAAAATCTGCTACAATCTCCAACAACACATCACCCACCAAGCCAATGATCCGACAAATTTGGCAACGAATCCTCAATCTGTGGCGGCAAATTCAGCGGCGCTTCCGCAAACAACCTGCACCCCCACCACCAAAGCCAACTCCGATTCGCTCTTTTCAGGAATACGAACAGAAATTCATGGCACTGTTAGAAGGAGTTGAACAAGGCTGGAGTCGGGGCGAAATTAAAGGCTTTTTAATCGGCACCAAAATCAATGATGCTGAGTGGGTAAACTGGCTGCAAGATTTTGGAGAAAGGTTGCTGGTATCCCCGGAAACGCATTTAGAATTGGGTGGGCGGATGGTGCGGCTGGGTGAGATGAATTGCGGGAGAATTAGTGAGGTTGCTGGGAATATTGGTAGGCAATTGTTGGCTGGGGAGAGGTTGAATCCGACTCCTACGGATGATTCATCTATAAGTGATAACGTTCCTGAATTGTTGGGAAGGGAGAGTTTGAGTTTTCCTACAGGTGATTTATCTGTGGTCAATCTAAAAAATGTAACAAAAACAGAAGCATATAAGATTTTAATAGAAATAGCCAATAACAGAGTAGAGGCAATAGAATTATATAACCAAGGAAACGAGCGCTATTATGCAGGAGATTTAGAAGGCGCGATCGCAGCCTACGAGAAAGCCTTAGAAATTGACCCCAAATTCCACTTGGCCTGGAACGGGCTGGGCGGTACCCTAAATGATTTGGGCCGCTACAGTGAGGCGATCGCAGCTTTCGAGGAAGCCTTAAAAATTGACCCCACATTCCACTTGGCCTGGAACGGGAAGGGCATTGCCCTAAATCATTTGGGCTGCAACACAGAGGCGATCGCAGCCTTCGATACAGCCTTAGAAATTACAGGCGATCAATACTGGATGGCTTGGGAAAATCGAGGTTGGGCATTTTTCAACTCCGGGCGCTACACTAAAGCCATTCACAACTGGGATCAAGGCTTACGGAAATATCAGCCTAGCAAGCACGACTATCACCTCGCTTGCGGCAAGTTGCACCAGCAAAAAGGCGATGCACACTACAAACACGGCGAACAAACAGCCACATATTGTGAATTTTCCCCCAAAGCCAAAGACAGCTACGAACAAGCCCGCAAATTCTTGAAATCGCCCCGCCGCCGGATTCGAGAAACTTATTTAGAAGTAATGGTAGGCTTAATTACCGTCTGTCGCAGCTTAGGAGATCCCAAAACCAGCGAGTACCTTACCGAAGCTACTACCGTCTTAGAAAATTTACTTTTAGACAATCAAACTCATCCCAAAATTAAACTGCGATTCCATCGCAAATTTGCCGGACTGTACCAGTTAGAAGTCGATACCCTCGTCGAGTCTGGCAAGAAGATAAATGCACTAGAAAAAGCCGAATTACGGAAAAACTTTTGCCTGCAATGGATGCGCGCAGGTTGGCAAAACCGCACCGACAGCCCGACTTATCCCCAAACCCGAGACTTACTGGCAAACAACACCGAAACGGCGATTATTTACTGGCATCTGAGCCCAGTTTCCCTGACTGCTTTTATCATTACCCTAGAAAAGTTTGAAGTTATCACCACACCAGTCACCGATTTATCGGCAAAGCGCGAAAGTCAGAGTTTAGAAAAATGGGTGAAAAACTGGAAAACCAGCTATCAAAATTACGGCAAAACTACCAGCAAACGGCAAAGCAAAGAATCCCATCCCTGGCGGGAGTCAATGACAGCGCAATTGCCACAACTCGCTGACATCCTCAAAATTCCCGAAATTTGCACGCACCTCACCAATATCCAAAACTTAATCTTAATTCCCCACCGCGACTTGCACCTGTTGCCGTTGCACATTTTATTCTCTGATCATCTTTTCACTATCACTTATCTACCCAGTATCCAAGTTGGGATAGACAGATTAGACAGACAGCCCTCATCTTCAATGTCTCTGCTATTGGTAGAAAGCCCCGATCCATTACTTTTTGCTGAAATAGAAGCGCCCGCGATCGTGAATTTTTACCTTAACTGCTGCAATACCATTCCCAGTTCACAAGCTACCACAGACAATGTTAAAGAAGCCCTGCAACAAGCTGCTGACATATTCCATTTTACAGGTCATGCCTACCACAATACAAAACAGCCTTCCCAGTCAGCGCTAATCCTGAAAAACAAACAGCTTATAACTTCAGAAGAAATCGCCAAATTAGAGTTAAAAAGCTATTATTTAGTCTGCCTTTCCGCTTGCGAAACTGGCATAACAGGAAAAGAAGAACTGATAGATGAATTTGTCGGTTTAGCCAGCAGCTTTTTAGCGGCGGGTGCTGTTTACGCCCTCAGCACTCTCTGGATAGTTGATGAGATATCTACCGCCTTAATGATGATTCGATTCTATGAAATTCTCAACGAACAGCGTTGCCAAAATAAGTTACATCCGGCACTAGCCCTCAAAGAAGCGCAAAAATGGCTCAAAACTATTACTTACAGCCAACTATCTGATTGGTATCTCGGATTGGCTAAGATAACGTACAATTCCAGTTGCAGTCAATATTTGAGAGACGAAGCTAACCTAATCCGCAGAAATGATGCTAAAATGGTGTCTCAGGAACCTCCTTATGCCGACCTCTACCACTGGGCAGGTTTCACGATTACTGGTAAAGTTAATCCCTAACTTCCAAACCATCGATTATTATGAAAGCAACAGATATTATTCGGCTGCAAGCGATCGGAGCTACTTTAGCTCAACTAGATTCATCTATTCAACTTGGCGAGTTGGAAGATAGTAGTATAAGTTCTGCGATATTCGCTTTTGAAAAATTAGCCGGACAAAACACTACTATCAACGAAATTTACACAAGAGAACGCCTCGACTTAAAAGAGCAGTACCAAGCAAAATCAAAAGACAAACGCTACCAGCCGACAAGTGACAGCATTTACAGCGTCAGTGCTGGAAATTTAAGCCCTTCCTTTCCTCAGTCACAAGGAGAATTGGAGCATTCCTCTGAAATAGCTAAAGATTTTGACAATTTAATTGCATCTTTTAATCAAATCAAGGGTCTGTACGCGGTTGAAAGCCCCGTAGAAACTTTTCAAATCATTATCGAACAGGAGGCGATCGCACTTTTGATTTTAGAAGCTCATTCTAAGATTAGAGAACTATTTCCTACGGAAAGATTAGGCTTGGAAGTGAAAACCGATCCAGAAATTGCCAATTGGCGATCGCTCTGGATTACCATTTACACTAAACTCGAAGTGGAGGAAGCTTTTGCAAAGTTAAAAACTCTCGATCGCACTTGGTGGCTAGATGCGAGTCTTGTCGTTCCTAACAATATACTAAACATTGACTTGGGGTGGGAATGAAATTCGATTGGTCAGAATACTTTAATTTAGCACAAGAGCTAGCCGGAACCAGTGAAGAAGCAAAATTGCGTTCTGCTGTAAGTAGAGCTTATTATTCTGTGTTTTGCCTAGCACGGAATTACTGGCGCGACATTCAACAAGATCCCAGACTTTCTCGCAATAAAACTTATGATATCAATGACCATCAGTATGTAGCTGAAGAATTTATTAACTATCGACCAAAATCCCAGACAATGATAGAGATAGGTAAAGATTTAACTCGCCTGAGAAAAATGAGAAATAAAGCTGATTATGAAGATACTATATTTAACTTACAACAAGAAGCCAGAACTGCTTTAATGCTAGCTCAGAATATTATTTCAGCATTAAATGAGTTGACTCAATAAGCTGAATCATAATTCAAGTAGATGAGTGCGATCGCCGATCGTTGATTTACAATAACATAAGATTGGGGTTTTTTACGAAGTCCAAGAGTCCAATGCAATGTTGTTATGAAAACCCGGTTTCTGCCTCCATTCAATGGCCGCTACCGCTGCTGTAATGTCACGGATAATTACCAACTTTTATCGTTATATATGGTTGGCGAACCCGCCCCTACGAATTTTTGATATTGGCGAAAGAACTCAATGGATTAAAATTGGGTTATGGTGGTGAACAAGCCTTCCTTATCAGGATAATTGGCCATGAAAAAGTTTTTCCTTCTGTGCTTATTTTTAATCGGTCTCGGCTGGGCGATTTCTAGTTTCCCAGGATTGGCGACTCAAGGTAGCTATGACTCGATCGTGCTGGATTTCCGCGAAGATGTGGGTAATGCGGAGATTGCTAAACAGGTAGAGTCGATCGCCCAAAAGTACCAAATTACACCCCAACTCAACAGTGAGTTTTCCAAAGGGGATAATGTGTATGTTGTCAAGGGCGATCGCACTTTGTTAGATGCGCTCAAAAAATCTAATTTGGCTAAAGATACCGAATACATTGAACCAAATTACGTTTACAGTAAATTCGAGATTCCCAACGATCCCATGTATAACAAACAGTGGAATCTCCGTAGCATCAACGTAGAATCTGCTTGGAATGAAACCAAAGGTAGCGGTACAACTGTAGCGATAATTGACACAGGAATTACTCCGGTTGCTGACTTAAAAGAAACCAAATTTGTACCGGGCTATGACTTTGTAAACGATCGCGCCGAAGCCTTCGATGACAACGGCCACGGTACTCACGTCGCTGGTACCGTCGCCCAATCAACTAACAACAATTACGGTGTTGCTGGTATCGCTTACGAAGCAGCCTTAATGCCGCTAAAAGTATTGAGTGGTAGCGGTGGCGGTACGGTTGCTGACATCGCCGAAGCAATTAAATTTGCTGCTGACAACGGCGCTGATGTGATTAACATGAGTCTCGGTGGTGGTGGCGAAAGTCAGTTGATGGAAGAGGCGATCGATTATGCCCACAGTAAGGGCGTTGTCATCATCGCAGCAGCCGGGAATTCCGGCGATAGTTCGGCTTCCTATCCCGCCCGCTATCCCCACGTCATCGGCGTTTCTGCCCTCGGCCCGGATGACGAAAAAGCTGATTATTCCAACTTCGGCGCTGGGGTTGATATTGCCGCCCCCGGTGGTTCTGAAAGTGGGAAAATTATCCAAAGTACGATCGACCCAGAAACTGGTGCAGAAATTTTTGCAGGCTACCAAGGTACTAGCATGGCATCTCCCCACGTTGCGGCTGTTGCTGCGTTGGTGAAAGCTTCTGGTATTACGGAACCAGACGAAATTCGCAGCGTACTTTTGCAATCGGCGCGAGTTGTCAGCGAAGATCCGCTAAACCATTTTGGGGCGGGAAATCTGGACGCAGCCGCCGCCGTTCAGCTAGCCCAGCGGGGACAAATCAATTTTCGCGATTTCTTCCGCTGGTTGCGCGACAATGGCTATCTGAGCCCTCGTTTCTGGATCGATGGTGGTGCTGTGGCGCTGTTACCGAAGATTGGAATGGTGATCGGTTCTTATTTGCTGGCTTTCTTGTTGCGGAATTATTTCCCGTTCGCGTGGACTTGGGGTTTTTCTGGTGGTTTAGTTGCTGGTAGTTCGGGGTTATTTTTCCTGCGAAATCTGTTTGTATTTGATTTACCACAATGGCCGCTGCGGGTGATGGGTAGTTCTATTCCTGAACTTGGTGGCGCAATTAATGGTAGTAGTCTCCTGAATCCGATTTTTGCTAGTGTGTTGATTCCTGGGATTTTGATTGTTTTGCTGTTGGGACATCGAGAGTGGAAGTGGATGGCGATCGCAACTTCGATCGGGTTTGCTAGCAGTTTGGCTGTGAATGCTTTTGTGTCTCCTGGTGTTTGGGGATTGGGTTCTGGTTTGATATCACAATCATTCTTGATTGTCAATGCTTTGTTGTGTTTCGGACTGGCGCGTTTAGCAATGAAAACTGAGGTGCGATCGGTATGAATATTACTGTAAAAGGCAAAATTGAACGTCAAGGATTTGGCCCTGGTACTTGGGCTTTGGTTGGCGAAGATGGGGAAACTTATGAACTGAAAGATGCTTCTTCTGAGTTGAAGAAAGAGGGTTTGAAGGTCAGTGTCAAGGGTTTGGTGCGTAAGGATATTATGACTTTTGCGATGATCGGGCCGGTGCTTGAGGTGCAGTCTGTTGAAGCGCTTTAGGATCGCAGATTAAATAACCTGTGTAGGTTGGGCCCGTGGGACGAAACCCAACACCCTGGGAATGTTGGGTTTCATGCTTCAACCCAACCTACGGAAGTTATTGTAGGGTGCGTCAGGGTGGAATATTTTCTCAGATTGTCGATCGTCTCGCCTGACGCACCCTACGGGTGTACCCGTTATTGTAGGGTGCGTCAGGGTGGAATATTTTTTCACATTGTCGATCGTCTCGGCTGACGCACCCTACAGAACTATTCAGGAATCTGAGTCCACTCTGTGTGGAAGAATTCGCCGCGCGGTTTGTCGGTGCGCTCATAGGTGTGAGCCCCGAAATAATCCCGCTGAGCTTGCGTCAAATTTTGTGGCAATCTTTCGCGCCGATAGCTGTCAAAATAGTCCAGCGACGCGCTAAAAGCTGGTACTGCAATCCCCAATGTGCTAGCAGTGGCCAACACCTCCCGCCAAGCTGATTGGCGATCGAGAATACTCTGCTTAAACTCCGGCGCTAACAGCAAATTCGGCAACGCAGGATCATCCTTAAAAGCAGTTTTAATCTTGTCCAAAAACCCAGCCCGAATGATACAGCCACCCTTCCAAATTCGAGAAATTTCGCTCAAATCAAGGTCGTAATTATACGACTTGGAAGCCGCGCTCAAAAGTGCCATTCCCTGGGCGTAGGAACAAATCTTCGAGCAATAAAGCGCATCCCGAACTTTGTTCACAAACTCTTGAGTATCGCCCTCATACTTGCCGCTAGGCCCAGTTAGTTCTTGAGAAGCTCTGACGCGCTCAGCCTTATAAGAAGACATGATTCTGGCATTCACAGCGGCAATAATTGTCGGAATGCTCACTCCCAATTCCAAAGCACTCATTACAGTCCAGCGGCCGGTACCTTTTTGACCCGCTGCGTCCATAATCACCTCAACTAAGGGCTCCTTAGTTTCCGGGTCAATGTACTTGAAAATATTAGCCGTAATTTCAATCAAAAACGAGTTGAGTTCGTCAGTGGTATTCCATTCGGCAAAGACTTCCTGCAACTGCTTGCCGTCCAATCCCCCAACGTTTTTGAGCAAATCGTAGGCTTCAGCAATGAGCTGCATATCCCCGTACTCAATTCCGTTGTGAACCATCTTCACGTAGTGACCAGCGCCACCAGGGCCGATGAATGTGACGCAGGGGCCGTCATCTACTTGAGCCGCAATTTTAGTCAGAATCGGCTCCAATTCCTTGTAGGCTGCTAGCGTGCCACCGGGCATCATGCTAGCACCATTCAGCGCGCCTTCTTCGCCGCCACTGATGCCCATGCCGACAAATCCCAGTCCGGCTGCTTCTAAATCTTTGGTGCGGCGTTCGGTGTCATCGTAGAGCGAGTTGCCGCCGTCAATAATCATGTCGTCGGGGTCTAGCATCGGTTTTAGCTGGTCAATTACCGCATCTACGGCTTTGCCAGCTTGTACCATAACTAAGATTCTGCGGGGGCGTTCTAGAGCTTCGACGAATTCCGCCAGAGTCTTGGTGGCTACAATGTTCTTGCCGGGGGCGCGTTTTGCCATGAACTCGTCGGTTTTGGCTGCTGTGCGGTTGTACACAGCTACGGAGAAGCCTCTGCTTTCGACGTTCAGTGCTAGGTTTTCGCCCATCACTGCTAGACCGATTAAACCAAAATTTTGCTTTGTCATAAAAATACTGGGTAAGTGGGAAACTCAGAGCCTTTAAGCCTGAGAGAGAAAGGATACAAGCGGTTAAAACCGCTTACGGGCGGGCAGGATGCCCACCCCACAACCAAATTTAGTCTTTGTGGAACAGGCCGGAAAGCCTGTTTTTGAGCTGATGCAAGATGTCGGTTTAAGTGTACTTTTATATTCAAAAAATTGATGTTTGGTGAATCAGTAGGGTTTTTTTAAGATTTAAGGGATATTAAAGAGATCGGTGAGTGATAATAAGACAGATATTCAGTCGATCGCAGTAACGGTAGATACAAACTAGCCGAAATTTTGGATAAAAGTTAGGAGACTATAACTATGGAAGATTTGCAGTATCTCGCGGCCTGGGTGAAGGAGCAACACGCTCGCGAGTATATTTTGACTTGGCTGCTGAGTCAACAGGGACTTTGGTGGTCTGATGGGGACATTTATCAAGCGGTTTTGCAAAAGTCGGGCAAGCTATTGAAAGCTTACGTGCAAAAGAGGCAAGCGGGAGAGTTATTTGAGGGAATTTCCGAGAAGTTGGGACCGGATGATAATTGGGATGATTTGGCGGCGAGTTTGGCGCGAATTGTTGCTGTTTATCAAGAGGAATTATTGACTTTGCAAGAGCGGGATCGCCGTGGGGATGGGGTAAAAAAAAATTGAATAGCAAGGATTTAACTAAGGATTTAACTGGGGATTTAACTGGGGATTCTTTGTCGGTTTTTGAGGTACAGCAAGCTTTGCCCGATCCTTATGCGGATACTCTGACTGGAAGATAGTTATGGGGAATTGGGCATTGGGCATGGGGAATTGGGCATGGGGAATTGGGCATGGGGAATTGGGCATGGGGAATTGGGCATTGGGCATTGGGCATTGGGCATTGGGCATGGGGCATTGGGCATGGGGAATTGGGCATTGGGCATTGGGCATTGGGCATGGGGAATTGGGAATTGGGCATTGGGCATTGGGCATGGGGAATTGGGCATGGGGAATTGGGCATTGGGCATTGGGAATTGGTTATTCGTAACTAATAACTCATAACTCGTAACTCATAACTCATAACTAATGACTAAATATAGCTGCTAGCTTGACGAGTGAACATCGAACAGTAAATTCCGTTTGATGTTATCAATTCGTCGTGAGTTCCTATTTCGACTATTTTACCGTTTTCCATCACGGCGATGCGATCGGCTATTTTTGCTAAACCTAATCTGTGACTAATCACAACCGTGGTTTTCCCGGCGGCTATTTGGCGGAAGATGCTGTAAATTTCGTGTTCTGTCTTGGGGTCGAGGGCGGCGGTTGGTTCGTCAAAAATTAGGACTTCGGCTGTAGAAAGCCGCATGAGGGCGCGGGCGATCGCAATTCTTTGCCACTGTCCCCCCGATAAGTCGATGCCATCTTCTAATTGTTTCCCCAAGGGTGTTTCTAAACCTTGCTCTAAACTGTTGACTTTAGCTGCAATTCCTGCTTCGGAAATAGCTTCGTTAATTGCGGTGTCATCTGACAGGGAAAGCAAGTCGCCAAAGCCGACATTTTCGCGAACTGTCGAGGGGAAACGGGCGTAATCTTGCATGACAACTGCTATGTGCGATCGCACGTATGCTAGATTGAGCGATCGCAAATCTTTGCCATTCCAGGCGATCGAACCACTTGTCGGATCGTACAGTCTGCCGAGGAGTTTGCCAAGAGTAGTTTTACCCGCGCCATTTTCACCGACAACCACTAGCATTTCCCCCGGTTGGATAGTTAAATTAATATCTTCAACGGTGTTTTTATTGCTACCGGGATAACAGAAAGATAAATGTTCAATCTCAATGCCAATTTTATCCTTTGTGGCACGGGCATCCTGCCCGCCATCCGGTAAACTAAATAAACGAGACGACACATCCACAAGCGGAGATTGCAATTCCGGTTTCAGATCCAAAAGTTGAAAAATCGGAGTAACACTGAGAGAAATATCGTACAAATTAGTATAATTACCAATCAATAATTGCAAACTTTGCTCCACCTGGACAATCAAACCCGAATAAAGCGCCAAATCCCCCAAAGTATAGCGCCCTCCCAAAGCTCCCATCACCACATAAACAAAGGGCAAAGCTACTCCTATTCTACTAAAAACTGACCAAAAAAGTACAACAACTGCTCCCTTTTTTCGGATGCGCTGCATCTCGCTAAAAAACTGCAAAAACTGACCTTGCCAGCGTTTCAGCCAAAGTTCCTGCAAGCCAAACAAACGCAATTCCTTAGCATATTCTTCCCCCGTCAATACTCTAGCGGATAAGTTCATTTCGCGACTAATTTTAGCTTGCTTTCTTTGAACTCTCCAAATAATTCTGCTATACTTTCTTTGGATGTAAATTGAGGGAGATGATGAAATCAACATCAGCATTGGCACCCACCAAGCTATGGTAGCAGCAAGCCCGATCGATGGAATGAAGATAAAAACTCCTGTAATCGTCATACTGAGGGTAAATGCTAGTTGCTGTACTTGTTTGACTCCGGTTTTGGCGAGTTCTACAATATTTAATAGTTCGGGGTTTTCAAACAGGGCGATATCGTCGAAATTGGCGACTTTTTCGAGAACTTTTCCTTCGACGAAGCCTTGAACGCGATCGCGCAAAGATGTCGATGCAAAGGAGCTCATGGTTTCGAGGGAGTCGCCGACTAACTTGAGACTTAAGACTCCGGCAATACTCCACAGCAATATGGGGTGGGCAAGCATCAAAGCAAAGGGCTGTGCTGTTTGGGTTTGCGACAGTAACCGAGATACTTCATCGATGATTAATTTATCTAAAAATAGCACGCCAGATGGGGCTGCACCGCGAATGATGTTGAGTAATATTAAATTGCGAAGTTCGATCGGTGCGGCTTTGATGATTAAACCCAGGCTGCGACGCAAAGCTTGGAATGTGGTGATTTTGATGGGTTGCATAGTTTGTGGGTAGGTGTCGGGTCTACTCATCGCCTCCCACTATATTATAGTAACTTTATCTCAACTGAATAGTGCAGCTTTTTCCAAGATTAAGCGAACATCAGCCGGATTTCTGGATACGGCAACAATATAATAAGACGGCTGGAACAGAATCTTATTATAGTAAAACGCTTTTTAGTATAATAATATCGATCGTCTGAATACTTACTCACCATTAAAAATCTGCACGGCGGTCAAATTTAATTCTGGAAAAACTACTGATTCAACCCTTTCATCTCCCCGAAACAGCTTAATTTGATACTCACCATCTACTAGCTGATAAACCGATAAAGTAGGTTGTTTCGGAGAACCAATATAACGGCTACCACCTAATCCCAAATAATCTACAATCCAATATTCGGAAATGCCTAATGCTTCATAATCAATCATTTTATGTGCATAATCATCTCGCCAATTTGTGCTGACAACTTCAATAACTAATTTTATGGAATCTCCTTGAGTAATAACTGATTCTCTTTCCCATCGAGACTCATTCGCTGCTACGGCTTGTTTATCTAATACAATGACATCTGGATCGTAGCCAGAGTTATCGATAAATTTAATCGTACATTCCTTGGGAATAAAGTAAGGAAGTTGTAGTCGCCTGATTTCTAAACCAAACTCGAACGCCTGAAAACCTGCGACGACTGAATGTTTACCAGTTGGATTTGGCATTTCAACAATAACTCCGTTATGTAATTCATAATGTCCGTTTTCTGGTTTCCATTCCAGAAATTCATCGAAAGTTATTAACTTTGATATCGTTTGAGTCATTGGGAAAACCTCCAACTTTTTAATGTAATTTTAAATATTCTTGATTCGTCCCTAAATCACCAAGTCCACTATCGACACATCCCGCCCACTGTTGCGCTGCTTCATAAGCCGAAATCGGTTGTTTTTCCTCTACCTGCTGTTCCTCCTGCTTCTGGGCTTTATATCGCAAAAACTCAATAAATTCTAAAACAGTATCTACAGAATTTGATTAGATACCAGGACGAATTAAACGGAAATGATATCACAGGCTGAGTTCGATCGAGAAAGCCGATCGCCCTTTCCATCTCAAACTCTACCAGATCGAGCGATCGCCCTGAATGAATCCCACCATAGCCTTCATCTTTGGATTGCCCCTAGGTCGAATGAAACAGCCCTGCCGATTGTTGGGCACCGATGTCGAATTGACTCCAAAATGTCGTGTTGAACAAGATGCCGTAAGCGCGATCGGGATTCAAGGCGATGTAAATATTTGCAACATTCTACGCAATACTACCGATCGGATTTTTTAAATTTGCTTGCGTCGATCGTCACTTGATCCCCCTAGTGTTAAAAATGTTACCAGCCCGCCAAAATTTGGGCGATCGCCCGTTAACACCAGTTCCCATCTCCTCTTCCCAAATTTCAAATAAAAGTGCGATTTGTCCCGGTTTTTGGTTTTTAGTTGCTCAGTATGGTATATTTGATTTAAAAGGTTTAATGGTAAGGAAACAAGTCTGTTAGAATCACAATATAAATTTTAAAGTGGTAATTCATTCAAGTTGACTACTTCCCTGTCATCAAAACTCAACTCTCAATACTGAAGGACTTTTCCTAAATTAAAATTGACAGGGATTGGATTATGAGTATTCTCACTCACGCAGAGCTGTCACTTTTACACTTGTACTGACGGTACAATTACTGGAGTAAACCGATGTTGAAAACTGTAGTTGGTCATAGCAATGATCCTGACTCTCTCTATGCCATAGCAGAAGTCCTAGAACAATGTCATAAATCCCTGTCAGGATTATCCCCTCAAGCAGGTATATTATTCGCTGCCATTGACTTTGAACATACTCTCATCTTAAATCAAATTAATCAGACTTATCCAGGAATTGAGCTAATTGGTGGCACAACCGATGGAGAGATGTCTTCTATTTTAGGGTTTGAACAGGATTCACTCACTCTGATGCTATTTTGTTCGGACAACATCACAATTCGTGCTGGAATTGGACGAGACATTTCTCAGGACTTGAACTGCGCCATTCAAACCGCTATTGTTCAAGCAACAACAGGTCATACAGAGCCAATTAAACTCTGTATTACTTTGCCAGAAAGTCTGAGCACCAGCGCCGTTTTGATTTTAGATAGCTTGAATCAAGCTTTAGGCAAAAAAGTACCTGTTATTGGCGGACTCACGGCGGATAGGTTCCAGTTCAAACAAACCTATCAATTTTACAAAACCGAAGTTTATAGCGATGCAATTCCCATTCTCTTAATCTCTGGGTCTATTCTCTTTTCTCATAGTGTTGCTAGTGGTTGGAATCCCATTGGTAAGCGAGGAAAAGTCACCAAATCCTCTCAAAATGTAGTCTACGAAATCGATAGTAAACCTGCTCTAGAGTTTTATCACCACTATTTGGGGGAAAGAGTGCCAGCCACAGAATATCCCCTAGCCGTATTTGATATCAATGAAACTCATTACTATTTGCGAGCGCCCAGCGCAGTTTACGATTCAGCAGTTGGTAGCGTGACCTTTTTTGGAGATGTTCCAGAAGGGGCGATCGTTCAAATTGCCGAAACTACCCATGACAGTATTCTATCTGCATCTCGAACATCTATGATGCAAGCCTTACAGAATTATCCTGGTAAAGAACCTGCCGCTGCTCTGTATTTTTCCTGTTGCGCTCGACGACAGATTTTAGGTACTCGGACAAAAGAAGAATATGCACTAACTCAAACCTGTTTGACCCAATCATTGCCGAGTTGTGGCTTTTACACCAATGGTGAAATTTCTCCTTTAGAACAGCAGGGCATCTCCTGTTTTCACAACGAAACATTTATCACTTTGCTACTAGGAGAAGCCTAAGATGAAGTCAGAACAAATAGATGCTCTGGCAATGATTAAGCATCTTGAAAAAGAAAATCGGATTTTGCGAAAAAAGTTAGAGCGATCGGAGACAACTTGCCTAGAACTTGAGCAAACGAATCAAAAAAAAGAGTATTTGCTCCGACAAATCATCAACGAGCTAGAAAATTCACAAAAAGAACTCAAAGAAAAGCGTCAGTTAGAACAGACTCTGATCGAACTTAAACGAACTCAAACCCAACTCATTCATGCCGAAAAGATGTCCAGCTTAGGGCAACTTGTCGCAGGTGTGGCCCATGAAATTAATAATCCAGTTAGCTTCATCCACGGCAACTTAAGATATCTTGAGGAATATTCTCAAAATCTGCTGAATATCGTGCAACTTTATCAGCAGCACTATCCCAATCCGAACCCTGAAATTCAAGAGGAGTCAGATGCAATTGACTTGGATTTTTTGCAGAAAGACTTACTTAAAATTCTCAGCTCTATGAAGCTTGGGACCGATCGCATCTGTAACATTGTCCTATCATTGCGGATATTTTCACGAATGGACGAAGCTGAGTTCAAGCCTGTGGATATTCATGAAGGTATCGATAGTACATTGCTGATTTTGCAGCATCGTCTGAAGAATAAACCGGAATACTCAGAGATTCAGGTGATTCGGAACTATGATCATTTGCCCCTGGTGGAGTGCTATGGCGGACAACTGAATCAGGTGTTTATGAATATTCTGGCAAATGCGATTGACGCCGTTGATGAAGTAAATGAAAAACGAACGGTTCAAGAAAGAAAAGAAAATTCTAGTCAGATTACTATCTCTACATCGGTGATTGATTCAGAATGG
Organism: Tychonema bourrellyi FEM_GT703; assembly: GCF_002412335.2. Taxonomy (GTDB): domain Bacteria; phylum Cyanobacteriota; class Cyanobacteriia; order Cyanobacteriales; family Microcoleaceae; genus Microcoleus; species Microcoleus bourrellyi. The sequence goes on along the minus strand of NZ_NXIB02000007.1, from coordinate 34,943 downwards.
GTGCAGATTGCGATCGCAGATACTGGATTAGGAATACCAGAATCAATTCAAAAACAAATATTTAATCCATTTTTTACCACAAAACCGATTGGTAAGGGAACAGGAATGGGAATGGCAATTAGTCACCAGATTATCACGGAAAAACATGGCGGTAAGCTAATGTGTTTTTCAACTCCAGGAACAGGGGCGGAGTTTGTGATTCGTATTCCTATCCAGAAGCAAATCGAATCAGAGACCAATAGTTCGGTCAAATCCTTGACTTCTTAAAGAAGTCGAGGATTATCTGTTTATTTTGTAGTTTAGCAAGCCCGCTACAAAAGCAGAAGGTCTTCTGGTTTTGTAAAAACTTAAAGTTTTGTAGCCTACGATACATTTGTTTGATTAATGATTGTTTAAACTCTCCAAGTGTAGATTGTGCATTTTCGATAATTCTCCAAAACCAACATAAATGTGTTATTTGGTAGAACGCGATTTCTCGATCGCCCAACAGTGAAAAACCCTAAATCGATCGCACCTCGCTTTAATTACCCGTAATAAAATTTGTTTCTAATCAGGACTAAAGTCCCGATCGAAAAACAAGAGAGGACAAAGGTCCTCACTAACAACCGGCTCTTCCTAAGCCGTATTTTTTCAAAACTACTTGTCCCCTAATCAACAACAGAAAAAACCATGAGTGGAAACGAATCTCGCGTTCAAGCAATTTCTCAAATCGTCAACCGCAAATTGATGCCAGCTCGGCCTCCCAAGCGACTAGAAGATATGTGGGCAACAGACGTTTTTAGTCTGAGCAAAATGCAAGAAAGTCTGCCCAAAAGCATTTTCAAATCAGTAAAAAATACCGTTCAAACCGGCAAAAAACTCGACGAGTCAGTCGCTGATGTAGTTGCAGTAGCCATGAAAGACTGGGCTATTTCCAAAGGAGCCCTGTACTACGCCCACGTATTTTACCCGCTCACCAACAGCACTGCCGAAAAGCACGACGGTTTCATCTCAGTCCAAAGCGACGGCTCCGCCATCTCAGAATTTGCAGGCAAAGTTCTCGTACAAGGCGAACCCGATGGCTCGTCATTCCCCAACGGCGGCATCCGTTCCACCGCCGCCGCTCGTGGATACACAGCCTGGGATGTCACCAGCCCTGCTTACGTCATGGAAACAGACAACGGCATGACCTTGTGCATTCCCACTGTTTTCATCTCCTGGACAGGTGAAGCATTAGACAAAAAAACGCCGCTTCTACGTTCCATTGCCGCCATGAACAAAGCAGCAACCCGCGTTTTAAAAGTATTAGGAAATACCGAAGTAGCTCCAGTAAATTCCAGTTGCGGTGCCGAACAAGAATACTTCCTGATAGATTCAAATTTTGCCAACAATCGCCCTGACTTAATGTTAGCAGGTCGCACTTTGTTTGGCAAACCTCCAGCCAAAGGACAGCAATTTGACGACCACTATTTTGGAGCAATTCCAGAGCGCGTTCAAGTCTTCATGCAGGAAGTAGAAGAAAGAATGTACCGCCTGGGCATTCCTGCCAAAACTCGCCACAACGAAGTAGCACCAGGTCAATTTGAAATTGCACCATTTTTTGAAGCAGCAAACGTCGCCAGCGACCACCAACAATTAACCATGACCATTCTTCGTAACACTGCGAAGAAACATGGTTTTGTCTGCTTGCTGCACGAGAAGCCCTTTGCAGGCATCAATGGTTCCGGCAAGCACGTCAACTGGTCTGTTGGCAATGCTACTCAAGGAAACTTATTAGACCCAGGCGATACGCCACACTCAAACGTCCAATTTCTAGTTTTCTGCGGCGCTGTAATTCGCGGCGTTCACAAATACGGCCCGTTGTTGCGCGCGGTAGTTGCTACTGCTAGTAACGACCACAGATTAGGTGCTAATGAAGCTCCACCAGCGATTATCTCTGTCTATTTGGGTTCGCAATTAGAAAATATCTTCGAGCAAATTAGCCAAGGAGGAGTTAAGGATTCTCAAGGTCGCGGAATCATGAACTTAGGCGTAGAAACACTGCCTACTTTCGTCAAGGATGCTGGTGACAGAAACCGGACATCGCCCTTTGCTTTCACGGGCAACCGTTTTGAATTCCGCGCTGTAGGTTCCGGTCAATCTGTTTCCGGCCCGCTGGTGGCGATGAATACAATTTTGGCAGATTCTTTGGACTGGGTTGCTAACAAGTTAGAAAGCGATTTGGCTACAGGAACTGAACTGAATGCTGCCATCCAAACTGTCCTGAAAGAAGTGATGGACGAGCATGGTGCCGTGGTATTTGGTGGCAATGGCTATTCGGAAGAATGGCACAAAATGGCGGTTGAAGAACGCGGTTTAGCCAACTTGCGGACAACAGCCGATGCTTTGCCTGTGTTGAAGGAAGGATATATTGAAGACTTGTTTGAAAAGACAGGTGTTTTGACTCCTGTTGAATTGGAAAGCCGTTACGATGTCTATGCAGAGCAGTATTTGCTGGCAATTGAAGTCGAAGCAAAACTGGTAGTCAGCATGGCAAAAACCATGATTTATCCGGCTGGAGTCAGCTATTTGTCGGATCTTTCCAAGACGATCGCAGGCTTGAAAGAAATTGGCATTGAACTGGACAAAGCAACTGCCGAAAAAGTAGCTACGCTGGTTAAATCGATGATGGATTGTGCTAGCAAGTTGAGTGATGCTTTGAGCAAGCACGATTTTGCTTCAACAGAAGAGCATATGCAGTATGCTTCGCAAACAATTCGTCCTTTGATGGATGAGGTTCGCCAGTATGCGGATGGTTTGGAAGGTGAAATCGCTGATGATTTGTGGCCGTTGCCTACTTATCAGGAAATGCTGTTTATTAAGTAATCGCAAACCTGGTTAATTTCTGGTGAGATTTGTGGGGACACGGCATTTGCCGTGTCCTTTCACATTGTGGTCTTAAGAATCCTCGTCGCTTTAGCGCGAGGAGTGTCAAGTTATGGTTGTTTCGGAATGATTAAACCGCAGAGACCACAGAGACCGCAGAGTCCGAGAAGAGGGAGATGAATACAGGACGATACCAACGGATTGACGCAGATTCCAGACTTGTTAAAAAAGTCGGGGATTTAACATAAGATTAGATAGACCTACTTAAAGCCAGATAAATGACAGTACCGCGTCTAGAACAATTTAGGGGTTGTCTAATCGGTCAGTGTCTCGGAGACGCTGTAGGCTGTAGAGTAGAAGGCTATCCTCCCGAAGTTTGCCAAAACTTTGTCACCTACGAAGTTCGACTTAAAAAAATTAAAGATCGCGATCGCTTCGGCTTCCCCTTTGGTCAATATACCGACGACTCGCAACTCGCCCGCGAACTCCTTCAAAGCTATCTCGCTTGTGGTCAATTCGACCCCAGCGACTACGCGACTCGTATTGCTGACATTTTCGCTCAAGAACGCATTGTCGGGCGGGGTCGATCGACTGAAGAAGCTGCAAACCGGCTGATTCGGGGCGTTGCTTGGCAAGAAGCTGGCACTCCTGCTCCCAGTGCTGGTAATGGTAGTGCTATGAGGGCAGGACCGATCGGCTTAATATTTTACGATCGCCCGTCTCAGCTCATACAAGCTGCTTGCGATCAAGGGCGCATTACCCATCAAGACTCGCGGTGTTCTGCGGGTGCTGTGGCGATCGCCGGGGCTGTCGCGATCGCCCTTCAATCTGACACTATTGAAACTGAGCCATTCCTGGGCCAACTGAGCGAATGGGTAGCATTCGTTGATTCTTCCTTTGCCGCTTTGCTGAAAGATTTGATTGAGTGGGTCAAATTGCCCCCAGAGTCAGCGGTAGAACTGATTTCTAAAGCTGGACTACCGTTAAACTACCAGCATTCTTGGCAAGGAATTTCGCCCTTTGTAGTCGGTAGCGTCTTGTGGAGTTTATATGCGTTTTTGAGAACCCCTCAAGATTACTGGGAGACTCTGTGTACTAGCATCGCCGTTGGTGGCGATGTGGATACCACCGCAGCAATGGCTTGTGCCATCAGCGGGGCATTTCTGGGTCTAGAAGCCATCCCGAAGCAACTAACGGAACTTTTGAACGATCGGGAGACCTGGGGCCTGGACGAACTGATTCAACTCGCGGACAGTTGTTACCAGTTGAAATTGAAGTTGTAGCCGCTTCTAACAAGTTAGGACTTATGGGAAGTGCGATCGCGATCGGATTTGATATCAGTCACGATTTGGTGGGCCTAAGTCATTAGGTAAATCATTCAGCGTTTTTCCTAGGGCTTCGCAAAGGGCTTTCATTTGAACAATTGTGAGTTCGGGTTCGTCTATCCCGCGTTCCCATTTGCTAATGGCTTGCTGAGTTAAGGTCTTTGTGCGGGTTTTGTCGGGAATTTTCTTCGCTAAAGCCGATTGCGATAAACCAGCAGCCTCCCGCAAAATTTGCAGCGCTGGTATATCTTTGGACTCTTGAGCTTGTTTCTTTCTAGGCATCTTACCAAAAATTTACAACCAAAGTTGTTGACATCTGCACATAAAACAACTATGGTTGTGAAATGTAGACAACAAAAAGGTGGCTTGTGTAGCCGGACGGTGGAAACGCTTTGGTTGAGCGAGCTGCCTCATTTGTAGTTTCTATCATTATGCCTGCATAACCCTTAGCATTTTCGGGGCTTGGGTGATCACAGCCAGGACACGGCAGTGCCGTGTCCCTACCGTGATTCATTGTAGGGACACGGCAGTGCCGTGTCCTCTATATCCTGACGATGTAACCGGAATTGATATAAAAGCTCGATCGCCCTTACAGCCAGAATCAACATTGTATCAAAGTATTAAACATTAAGACAAAGAATTTTCTGTACTTGGCGATCGCACTAATTCTGTGATATTCTTCCCTTCCTCGAACTATTCCCAATTATGCCCACATCCACGGACAACTTCTATGTAGGCGATGTCGCCTTCAACTTTCACTTTGCAGGCCCGCTTCTAGACTTTGAAGAAGAAATCCAGAATCAATCACCCTTTCACGATTTAGACTACCTAACTGGCGAAATAAAAAGGGGATTCCTAGACTACGTGCGCCAAGGAATCATGCTAGACGCAATCCGAAGACTGCGATTGTACAAAGACGAGTTCAAAAGCTTTAAAAATTACTGCGAAAAAGCATTAGGCAGACAGTATTTTTACTGTACCCAAATCATCAAAGCTGCTGGGATTTGTCTGCGCTTAATTAAAGCCGGATTTGAGATTTTGCCTAGCTGCGTTGCTCAGGTTGTCCCTTTGTTTAAACACGCAGTCACCGACCAATATGGCGACTGCCCTTTGGAAGAAAAGTGGCAAGAAGTTGTGGATGTAGTGCCAAAAGAAAAGATTACCGCAGTAACTATTAGCGAAACAGTTGATAACAATCCTGAACTGCGGCTCAAACAAATTAAGATTAAAACCGACACCTACGCTCTTTTAGCTAAAAAAGCAGCCACAGCGGGACAATCTATTTCGGAATTTTTGGCAAGGTTGGTTAACGAATACAATCCCAGAGATTTAGAGGAGTCAGCGGAACATACTCCTGAACAAGAGGATATTTTAGATAAATTAGACGAGGAGTTTAAGAAGCCTGCAACGGAACAAAGGTTAACTTCTGCTAAAGGCAAAAAATCTCAAGGTTTTGGGGTGAAAGTTAATGGTAAAAACGCTAAACAAGAAGTTAAGACTGAAGGTACGGAAGATCAAGTTAAGGCTAAAAGTTCGGGAGAGAAAGTTAAGTTGAAAAATCGGCAAACTGAAATTCAAGGGGAGAAAGGGTCGAATTCATTTGAGGACAAGAATCATGAAATCATCGGCGAAAAATCTCATCCTGGGTCAACAGCAACTAAGGGAAGTTATAGTGAACAAAATTCAGTGCCACCTGATTAAAACTACTGTGTTGAATTTGGGGCCAATATAGCAACCGTTTTGGCGGTTGGTACAGAGTCCCGCCTTGTTTAAGTGCTACGGGGCTCTGGTATTCGGGGTTTGTTGGGTGCGGTGTGGTGCGATCGGCGACTTTTATCCTAGTTGCTGTTGTCTACGGTATTGACATATTGCTGCTATAAGTGCTATAATTATACCTTCTATTATTCAAAACAAACATTTTCAAGTAATGTTATTATGTTACTCATGGTGCTAGTCTATTTAACTATGAGTTAGCCAAAAACTCTTCTATACCTTTTTTTAAAGCTGAGGGAGGTTCTTATGCTGATAGAACAAAGCAAAGCGGTGAGGACAAGAAGCCGTATGAGAAAAGATTCGCCTCTAAGTCGGGCAACCTTGACTCACTTGAATATAGAGCGTCTTAAGGGAACTTTATCATATTTTTCCCATTTGAATGCTACTGGAGAAATCAGTGATAAGTCTTATGAGGCTTTGGTTCGTTATGCTTGTGCAGTTTTTATTGAAACAGGAATCGAGGATATAGTTCAAAACTCTTTAGAGCAAAAGCTGGAATCTTTTTTGCTGAGTAGAATTTTGAGGGTGGATAACTTGCTATCTGAGCAAGAAGAAAGTAGCTTGAACTTGGATATTTCTAGACTTTTAAAGAGTAGATAAGATGTCTGAAGAAGAATCTCAATCAGAAAAACAACCATATCCCAAAAAGGCGGAAGATTTGGAGAGTGGAGATTTAGAGGGTATTTCCTCAGAATTAGAAAATCTCCCTCCTGAAGTCAAGAGATTTATGCAAGCAACTCTGTCTATGCAACGGATTTCTACACCTTTGGTTTCACCGATACTAGAAAAAGTTAATGAAAATCATATTTCCAAAATCCTTGAAATTGCAGAAAAAGAGGATGAAAGACTATTTGCTGATACGGAGTCAGCCCGAAAATATACACTGATTAATACTATTCTGATTTTAGGCTTCTTTGGCTTTTTGACTGTTTTTTTAGTTAACAAGGATATCGCTGTTTATCAAGAGATTCTAAAAATTATCATAATATTTGGCGGTGGTTTGGGAAGTGGTTTTGGCTTAAAGGGGTATTTGGACAGAAAAAATAAGTAGCCAATTCGTTAATTAGAAGGTGGATAAAATCCTAATTATCATGGGTTGTTCAATAAAATTTAGTAATAAGTAATCTATACGGACTGACTAAAAATATGACTGTAAATGAGCCGACCATAAGATTTAAAATAGTCATACCAAATGAATGGAGCAATAAGGAAAAAGGTAAATTTTGGGAAGACGTGTCAGCAGATTTATTTCCTAAATATGTATGGGAAGTGACTCAAAATATAGAATTTGCCGGAATGCAAACTGATATCTATGTCCAAAAATTAGATACTAATGAAAAAGCATTAATTGAATGTAAATTTCAGAAAAGGTTTATAGAAGCTCCTACTATATATAAGTTAATGGGTCAAGCTCTTTTCAAAAAGGTTGACTCTGCCTACTTACTCTCAACTTCCGATCTTAATGCAAAGGCAAAAGGGGTTTTTCTTGAATATCAAAAGGAACAAAATAAATCATACAAACCATATGATTTAGTGATTTGGAGTGGTGATAAACTTGCTAAAAAATTTATGGATGTACATTGCATTGAAGTCCCTGAAATCGATCAAATAAGTGGTTGCGTTAAAACCATTACATTATTATTAACGCATAATAAAGAATTCTTTTGGGTTGCGGAAGAAATGGGAGAGAGTAATATTCCATGTCGTGCTATTATTTTCCAAACTCCCAAGAGTAAAAGCTATTGGAGTTCAGAAAAATGGAAAAAATACTTTTCCCTTCATAAAATTTGGGAAAATCTTGAAATCACTGTTAATCCAATAGTAATTGAGGCTAAAGATAATTTAACTAACCAATCGATTTCAGAAATTCCAAAAGTAACAGTATCGATAATTAATCAGGCTGATGGTTTTGATGATTACCATCGTCCATCCCGCCCAGAAGATTTTTTTGGACGCTTGGAACCTCAACGTGAATTCTGGGATTTTGTTAATAATGTAAGAGATGAGAAAACAGACTTAAGAGTTGTTTCTTTCTCTGGAAGTACAGGGTTAGGTAAATCATCTTTAGTTCTTAAGTTAGCTTCAGACTGCCGCCAAAAACCTGAATATAAAGATAATTTTTATATTTACCATGTAGATGTGACGAGCGTCAACCAGGAAAAAGCCACTCTATTTGTCATAGCCGCTATTAGACAAGCATTACAAAAGGCTATTGATGATGGATTTGTTGATCTTCCCAATCATCAAGTATCTATTGAAAGTGTTGAATCAAATTATTTTTCTAGTGAATCAATTCAATTGTTAATAAAAACTCTTAAAAACAGCCGTAAAGTCATTGTGATCTTTTTCGACCAATTTGAAGAAATACTGACTAGAGATTCCCTTTCATATCTTTACGATTTGTTTAAGCAAGCAGCTTATGATGTTGATTCTTTAAAAGAAAACATAGTCTTAGGTTTTTGCTGGAGAACAGATGTTAATTTGCCTACAACAAATCCAGCCTATTTTACATGGCATAATCTAGCAAAGGTAAGAAAAGATATTTATTTCAGTGAATTTTCTCAGCAAGATTCATCAAATTTATTAGATGGATTTAAGAAATATTTAAATTCAAATCAAAAAGGTAGTCGATTACAACCAAGTATAAAAAAGTGGCTTTTGGATAATTGTAAAAATCAACCTTGGTTATTAAAAAGGTTTTGCGGTGACATTTACAACCAAAATCTTAGTATCTCTGAGCTTGATTCAAAACGGAAAAAAGTAATAACCAAGTTTGATATTAAAATAATTTTTGACAAGGATATCCAAAGAGCTAATGTCACTCTAGAGCATAATACTTGTCTAAGCTATATAGCTAAATGCTCTCCAGTTTCTAAGATGGATGTATGTAGCAAGTTTAATGACGATGTAATTAATAGCCTCTTAAAAAGCAAGCTAGTTATTGAAACAGGGCAAAATTATAAAATATACTGGGATATGTTTCGCGAATATCTGTTGGATGGTAAGCTACCTGAAATGATAATAAGCTATAGACCGCGAACGAAAATTTCAACTGCCTGGACAATCTTTAGACTGCTTAATCAATATAAAACAATATCAGAGTTAGCAAGTGTATCAAAATATAGGGATGGCGTAGTTGTCAATGCTATTCTGGATTTGCAAAAATTTTTTGAAGTAACAAAGGATGAAAGAGGCAAAATAATAGTATTAGAGACTTTTATCAAGTTACAAGATCAGGAAATAGCTGAAGAATTAGCTGAATTAATCCAGAACCATGTCATCATTAAAAAAATATATGAACAACATAAACCAGGTGAATTGATGTGGCTTAGTGAATTTCAAAATTTGCTGTCTGAGCAATATAATGTAAACCCAGCAACTGCCGCTGATTATGCCAGCAAAATGTTGTCCTGGTTTCATTTTGCTGGTTTGCTTGAGGAAAGAAATGGGAAAATAGTTAGACCAAATAATCCAAAGCAGGGGAAACAAAAGGGGAAACTTGAAAAATGTGAACCTCAGTATGCTAAACAACCTCAATCCACTTTAGGTGAGGGACAACTCCCCTTGTTCGATACCAGTAGTTATCGCAGTCGCTATGATGATTAGGAAAATTTTATATTTGAGAAAATTTATTTACCCGTCGATCGACTTACCAAACACTGATAGCCGATCGCCTTTCCAGATCAAACTCTACCATATAAACCTAAGTCGATAAACTCCAGTGGAGAACCGGGGTATAATAAAAAATGAACACTCAAAATTGACAACTCAAAATTGAGAATCATTCTAAAATCTGACCTCGAAGTCCCGAATTATCGTAGTTTAAAGCGAAATTATGGTCGAACTATCCTGTAAAAGCGAATATGCAATCTTGGCCCTGCTCGAACTCGCCGATCGCTATGATGAAGGTGAACCCATGCAAATTCGGCAGATAGCCGCTGAGCAAAATATTCCCGATCGCTACCTCGAACAACTACTGGCTACAATGAGACGCTGTGGCCTCATCCGCAGTCAGCGAGGAGCCAAGGGAGGTTATATTCTGGCGAGGGAACCCTGGAAAATTACACTCCTAGAAATCATCAACTGTCTCGAAGGCTCTGATTTCGATCGGTCCGAAAAAGACTCCCCAGCTCAAACCGTAGAAAGTGCCGTAATTTGGGAAGTTTGGCAAGAAGCGCGATCGATTGCCAACTCCGTTTTACAGAAATACACGCTACAGGATATGTGCGAAAAACGCAATGGCAGACGGCAGCTCAATTTCATGTATTACATCTAGTCTAAGAACATTAGACCAGAAAATCTGTAATTATTAGAAATTACCCTCAACAAACAACTGACAAAAATTATGCGTATTGCTCACAACATTACAGAATTGGTAGGCCGGACACCCCTAGTCCAACTCAACCGTATTCCCCAAGCTGAAGGCTGCTTAGCCCGGATTGTCGTCAAACTAGAAGGCATGAATCCCGCTGCATCCGTCAAAGACCGTATCGGTGTCAATATGGTGAATGCAGCCGAGGCCGAAGGATTGATTACCCCAGGCAAAACGGTTTTAGTGGAACCGACCTCTGGTAATACTGGAATCGCTTTGGCAATGGTGGCGGCGGCTAAGGGTTACAAGTTGATTTTGACAATGCCCGATACGATGAGCACGGAACGCCGATCGATGTTGCGCGCTTACGGGGCCCAATTAGAACTGACTCCGGGAGTTGAGGGCATGACTGGCTGCATCCGTCGCGCTCAAGAGATTGTTGACAAAACGCCGGATGCTTATATGTTGCAGCAGTTTCGGAATCCGGCTAACCCGCAGGTTCACCGCGAAACAACGGCTGAGGAAATTTGGGAAGATACAGATGGCGAAGTCGATTTCCTGATTTCTGGGGTTGGAACTGGTGGTACGCTGACTGGTATCTCCGAGGTAATCAGGGCGCGGAAACCGGGATTTAAGGCGATCGCAGTTGAACCCACCAACAGTCATGTACTATCCGGTGGCAAGCCTGGGCCTCACAAAATTCAAGGTATCGGTGCTGGTTTTGTGCCGCCGGTATTGAATGTAAATGCGATCGATGAGATTGTAACTGTGAGTGATGACGAGGCGATCGCCTATGGACGTCGTTTAGCCAGGGAAGAAGGACTTTTGTCCGGTATTTCCAGCGGTGCGGCATTGTGTGCGGCCTTGAAAATTGGCAAGCGCCCCGAAAATGCCGGGAAATTGATCGTGATGATTCAGCCTAGCTTCGGCGAACGCTATCTCAGCACTCCCTTATTCCAAGATCCAGAACTCAACCTGGCCGTGGCTGTCCACTAGGGCGATCGGGTGTTAGAATCCCTAAAACTGAGAGCAGAGCGTATAATAGACACCGACCATATTTATTGTGGAACAGGCCGGACAGCCTGTTCAATAGTGGCTTTTTTGGAGATGTCTAAAATACCCTCTGCTTCATATCGTTTCCTGTTGCATCGGTATTGTTCAAACAGTTAACAGTTAACAGTCAACAGTTAACAGTCAACATCATTCCGGTGCAACCGGAATTAATATCATTAAGCATATCTTCCGTGATTAATCATTACCAAACCCTAAACATCAACCCAACCGCAACACAAGCCGAGATTAAACAAGCCTACCGCCGTTTAGTCAAAATATTCCATCCAGACAGCAACAGCAAAACCGCAAGTCACGAAGAGATTGTCCGCCTCAATGTAGCCTACGAAATACTAGGAGATGCCCAGCAGAGACAATCCTACGATCGCCAAATTGCTCCAAAAACTCCACAGCCAGCACAACCAACATCCAATGAAAACATCAGCCGCCAGCAACAACAAACTGCACGGGATGCTGACGAACACATGGAACAGTGGCTAATTAAAGTATACAAGCCCATTAATCGAGTTCTCAACAACATATTGAAACCACTCAAAAAGGAAATTGACGAATTATCAGCAGACCCTTTTGACGACGAATTGCTCGAAAAATTTCAAACTTATATCGAAACAAGTCGCGACTTTCTCAAAAAAGCTCAAAACGTTTTGCGTTCAATGCCCAATCCATCTAACGTAGCCGGAGTTGCAGCTTATCTTTATCACTGCATCAATCAAGTCGGAGATGGCATAGAAGAACTACATTTATTTACCTTAAACTACGATGATAGGCACTTGCATACAGGTCAAGAACTATTTAGAATTGCTAGTAGACTGCGGCGAGAAGCACAAGCTGAATTAAAAATAAAAGGTTAAAACTTCACGTCACCATTTCATATCAATTCCGGTTGTAACGAACGGATATAGAGGACACGGCTGATTCCGTAGCTGATTCCGTAGGTTGGGTAGAGCGTCAGCGAAACCCAACACTGGATTTTAGAAGAATTGGGTTTCGCTCGCGCTCTACCCAACCTACACTATCTCTGGATTTTAGAAGAATTGGGTTTCGCTCGCGCTCTACCCAACCTACACTATCTCTGGATTTTAGAAGAGTTGGGTTTCGCTCGCGCTCTACCCAACCTACACTATCTACTGACGGTGCAACCGGAAACTATATGACATCCGTTAAATCCGTTACACAATCCTTTGCCGAACTTTCTTCTTTCAAATTTCAAAAAGCACTTGAATGCGTTTCCGAATTTTCAGAGTCGATCGCACTTTTTCCAAGACTCGTCACCGATCCGTGATATTTGGTTTATGCTTAAAGAGTAAGTTTACAGAACTTAACAAGCTTACCTTACTTCACTTTTATGCAGTGCATCATCAATCGTCGGGCACAATTTTCGGCGAGTCATCGTTACTGGCTACCGGAGTTGAGCGAAGCCGAGAATTTTGAGCGGTTTGGTCCAACAGCCCGCGCACCGGGACACGGACACAATTACGTCCTTTATGTTTCCATGATCGGAAAGCTTGACGAGTATGGCATGGTGCTGAACCTGTCGGATGTCAAGCACGTCATTAAGCGGGAAGTTACCAAGGATCTCGATTTTTCCTACCTTAACGAAGCGTGGCCGGAATTTGAGCAGACTTTGCCAACTACCGAAAACATAGCACGGCAAATTTGGCTGCGGCTAGCTCCTCATTTGCCTCTGAGCAAAATTCAATTGTTTGAACACCCAGAACTTTGGGCCGAATATTTAGGAAACGGAATGGAAGCTTATCTAACTCTGTCTACTCATTTTAGCGCCGCCCATCGGTTAGCTCGTCCAGATTTGAGCTTTGAAGAAAATTCGGAAATTTACGGCAAATGTGCTCGTCCTAGTGGTCACGGTCACAACTATCATTTAGAGGTGACAGTGAAAGGGGAAATTGATGCGCGGACTGGGATGATTGCGGATTTGGGAGCTTTACAAAAGGCGATTGATGATTATGTTGTTGAACCCTTCGATCATACTTTTTTAAATAAGGATATTGCTTATTTTGAAAATGTTGTGCCGACGGCGGAAAATATTGCGGTGCGGATTGGGCAATTATTGCGATCGCCTATTCGGGAATTGGGCGCAGAGTTGCACAAGATTAAGTTGATTGAAAGTCCCAATAATAGCTGTGAAATTTACGGTGCTGATTTAGAGGAATTGGTGGCTGAACGTCAGCAGCCGGAAGCGGTTTTGGCTGGGGTGTAGGTCAGGACACGGCAGTGCCCATTGGTGTCAACTTAAGCCTGAAAGCCCGCCAAGTCCGTCTGTGGGCCCGCCCTGGCGCCAGGGAATGAATTCCCTGTCTAATAGCGAAAGTCCTCTTAAGAGGACTAATGAGTTCTTCAGTCCTCTTAAGAGGACTTTTGCTTTGAGACAGGGGTTTCAACCCCTGTCGGACTATCGGTTTATATCTAAGTTTTCCAACTCACAAAACGGGCATACAGATAAGCAATAATTTCTCCTGTGACTGTCCGAAAACCTTCGCTAGATTTCCACCATTCTTGGGGATTGTAATCTTGCGTTTCCGCAGAGATAATCCCAACTTTAATTTCTGGATTTAGCACTTCTTGAAAAATGAGCCAACTTCTGCGGGCGTGAGTTCCCAAAGAGTAAAGATTAATTGCATCAACTTTTAAGGCTGAAGTAGCAAGCCAATCGCGAAGTGCGATCGCGGAAGCAGCAGTACGGTATTTGAGAACATTCGCTGCTGGTACTGCTACTATTTTATCTTGATCGAATCCTAGTGCTATACAAGTGGCGGCTGTTAGTTCAGCATAATTTTTATATTCAGCTAAATAGTAGCCTTTACTTAAGGGAGTTCCTGTGGTAATCAGTTGGCGATATTTGCCTTTTTTAAATTCGGCGATCGCATCAGCATCTCCCACAAAGCCAATATTGAACAGGCAAGATGCCTGTTCCACAATCATGATTGAAGATATCTATTCAGCATCTCCCACAAAGCCAATATTGAACAGGCAAGATGCCTGTTCCACAATCATGATTGAAGATATCTATTCAGCATCTCCCACAAAGCCAATATTGAACAGGCAAGATGCCTGTTCCACAATCATGATTGAAGATATCTATTCAGCATCTCCCACAAAGCCAATATTGAACAGGCAAGATGCCTGTTCCACAATCATTATTAAAGATGTCTATCCTGTTTCACAATCATGATTTGAAGATATCTATTGATTTTTGATGTATTCAAAAACGCTTTTGTCACCGATATCCTGGGGGATTGGCTGAAACAGTTTCCGTACAGCAAATATGATAAACAAAACTGCCCAACTTGCTAACAATAATTGTTTATTTTCTAATGTAAAGAAACCCCAGATGTGTCCAAGAATTAATAAAGGAACTCCTGGAGTCAAGAACTTGGTTTCTAAACGATTGAAGCAGAAAGCTTCTTTGAAATAGATGCCATTTAATGCTGCAAACAGAAAACCAATTCCCCATAGAGTTGCTGGATGTTCGTAAACGGCTAAGGCTAGGGGTTCTGTGCTTTGTATGGTGACAAAAAGTGCTGCTGCGCCTCCGATCGCCCAAAATAGCTGTAACAGTCGGTGTAGCGCAATCATGTAGATATGAATGGTTGCCAAACTAACGCCTAAAGCTATCCAGAAACAAGCAAAAATAGGTGTTATTGCTTGGATGGCTGTCGGGTTGTCACCTTGTTGGAGTACGAGGGTTGTGCCGATCGCAAAACAAGCAGCCGCTACCCCTAACCCTGTGCGGTAGATGATCACTCCGGTGCGATCGCTTTGAGTAATCGTAAACTCACCAAATTGCCCTTGATAGACTGGGGATTCATCAGGGGATTTCAATAGTTGCATCGTAGCTTCCTCCTATGTATTAGACGCGAATGTACTTCTGTCAAGATATACTTTATTGATAAACCAGTACAACCAGATCTAGTTATGTCTAAATTTGACAAGCCTAAACTTAAAAAGCCTAAATTTGACAATCGCCTAAATAAGAGCAAATCCCTACTTTCGGAAGCAGAGCTTCCTCCGATCGAGCTTGATGAAACTATTATAGCAGGCAGAAGACCAAAACCACTAAATAGCCTGGAGCGGCTGTTGATGGAAATCCCTGAATTTAACTCAATTGAACCGGAAATGCTCACAGGTAGAGATGGAATCATCCATTTTAATATCAAAGAATTCGATCAAAAGATTGCCAAAATATTGCATTCCAAAAGTATTGATGTCGGCATTGAAAATCTAGTCAGATATTTAGCATATCTCAAGAAAAATCTGCAATTGCCCTGTAATGTCACAGGGAGACAAGACTTTCCTTGGGAAGAAGAGTATGTGATAGATTCAGGTAACAAGAAAGAATATCAAAAACTGAAAAAAAGTCAACCTTCTTACACAGATATCTTTGAAATTAAACAGTTTAAGGATTCGGTCTATCATGACGAGGGCATACTTGTAGAGGTAAAGCGTCTCAGTGATCACAAAGAATTTGTGTTGCCTTTAGTGGATTTAGTAACCAGTGATGAAGATTCTCAGAATAATGAGTTTTTGGATGACTATTCAACGTGGTTTATCAATCATTAATGAAGTCTAATTGTCAGTCCCATAGTCCGGCAGGGAATGAATTCCCTGCCTCAAAGCTAAAGTCCTCTTAAGAGGACTGAAGAACTCATTGATTCCGTTAATTAAATTGAAGTAGCTAAGTGCGATCGCTCAACCTTAGCTAAAGCTTCAACTAAACTGCGAACAGCGGCAATCATGGCGATTTCGCTATTGAGTTGACTGACAGCAGAACCGACACCAATACCGGCCGCACCAGCTCCAATAGCTAGGGGTGCGGTGACGTTTGAGATGCCAGAAGCGCAAAGTACGGGAATTGATACGGTGCGAGAAATTTCAAAGGCAGCGGCTAAAGTAGGTGCTGCTTTTTCAATTAATCCGAGGGTGCCGGCGTGAACTGGTTGAGCACTTGTACCGCCTTCTGTTTGGATGATATCAGCACCTGCTGCAACTAATTCTATGGCTAATTGCACCTGTTTATCCAGGGTCAAAATATGGGGAACGGTAACAGAAAGAGTGATGTGGGGAAGTAGCGATCGCGTTTCGCGAGTCAACTCCAAAACTTCGGCAGCTTCAAAGCGGCGACCTGAAGCGTAGAAAGAGTCAAAGTTACCAATTTCAATCAAATCAGCACCTGCTTCTACCGCAGAGACAAACTTTTCGGGTTCTACTGCCGATACACAAATTGGCAAATTTGTCAATTTTTTTGCCATGATTACCAAATCGCGATCGGCTGCGATATCGACAAATGTTGCACCGCCGAGATCCGCTGCTTTGACAACAGCCGCAACTCTGGCGGCATCAAAATTATTCAAACCGCTGATAATTTTCAGGGCGCGGCCTTGCTCAAATGCGCGCTGCAATTTAGGATTTACAGTCATCGTTAGTTTTCCAACTTAGAAAATTTCGTAAAATCATTTTGACACAGACTTGAACACTTTGTGATTTTTAATAATTAATTCTTAATTACCTCGTGGCTGTTGAAATTTGTAGACACATCGAAAAAAGCGTTCTGGCGAAGTAAAATTATGTATATTAAGCTTCTACAAGCTCAAGTACAAAAAATATGAACACATTTGAGCATCTAAAGATCGATGGGTTTCGCCGTTTGTTTTCGGCAGAGGTAGAAATGCGACCTTTGACAGTGATGATTGGTGCTAACGGTGTTGGGAAAAGTTCTTTTTTAGAAATATTCTCACTTCTAGCAGCATCAGCCAAGGGTCAGTTACAGTCAAAAATTTCCGAGTTAGGCGGTATAAGTCAGATTGTAACATTAGACCGGGCTGATAGTGTGTCAATCTCCTTATCGATGCCTATAGAGAATCAGAAACCGCTCAACTATTCTCTCAAACTTGCAACCAAAGGTCAGTTCTATGAAATTGGTTTAGAAACCCTCATTCAACAGCGCAATCCCGATGCTATTCAACCTTTTAAGTATATTGAATCTCGCGGTTTAGATGTCAGATATTTTAGTCCAGAAGATGAAAGGCTACTACGTCCAAACTGGCAACACAGTCCTTATGAAACATCCCTCGCCCAAGTTCCTAAGATGTATCGGGAACCCGAAACCTTGAGGCAAAATTTAGCTTCATGCAGTTTCTATAAAGCATGGGAATTAAATTTGTCGCCTCAAAGTCCCATCCGTTTACCTCAATCTATGCAGCCTGCAACTTTGCCAGGTAGTAAGGGAGAAGATTTAGTTTCATGCCTCTATTATATGCGAGAAACAGATCCAAATCGATTTGAAATTATCGAAGATACGCTTGCTGTGGCATTTCCTGATTTTGAAAGGTTAAGTTTTCCCCCAGTAGCGGCAGGAACTTTAGCAATGACTTGGAAGGATAGAAATTTTTCTCATCCTTTTTATATGCACCAACTATCCGAGGGTACACTGCGGTTTCTCTGGTTGATAACCCTACTGCAAAGTCGAGATTTGACGGCTGTCACGCTGATTGATGAGCCGGAAGTTAGTTTACATCCAGAGTTGTTACAACTACTAGCTCACGCCATGAGAGAAGCTGCTCAAAGAACTCAATTAATTGTAGCAACTCATTCGGATCGGCTAATCCGATTTTTAGAACCTCGCGAGGTGTTGGTTTGTGATTCTGAAGATGGTCTCACTACTTTAACTTGGGCTGATGCAATAGATTTAGAACATTGGTTAGCAGATTATAGCCTGGATCAACTTTGGGCAATGAATATTATTGGAGGCAGACCGTGAAGATTGCCATCATAGTAGAAGGAAAGACAGAAACAGCTTTTATGCCTATATTACGAAGTTTTTTGAAGTCGCGTTTGCAGCAAATGCCAAAACTTGATACTAAACCTCAACACGGTCGTATTCCTAAAGAAGACAAGCTAAAACGTGTAGTTGAAAATCTTTTAGACAAAGATGGTTATGATGCTGTGATAGCAATAACTGATGTTTATACAGGTACTAAAGATTTTAGAGATGCAGCCGATGCGAAAGCTAAAATGGCAGCATGGGTGGGAAAAAATCCCAACTTTTATCCTCATGCAGCTTCCTATGACTTTGAAGCTTGGCTGTTACCTTTTTGGTCAAAAATTCAGCAAATATCAGGAGGTAATAGAGCGGTTCCTAGCGGTGATCCTGAACTGGTTAATCACAATAATCCACCTTCTGATCGGATTAAAGAAATATTTGAACAAGGGAAACGTCGCAGCTATGATAAAGCACGGGATGCTAAAAAAATATTAGAGGGACAAAATCTTGTGGATGCTGCTAAAGTTTGTCCTGAATTAAAAGCTTTTCTGAATACTATTTTATTTATTTGTGAGGGCGAATTGATTCCTTGAGCTAATTCATAAAACAGAAGCCCCCCAAAGATGGAGGTCAAGAAATTCCTATTAAAGTCTTTAACTCTCACAACTATATCGATCGCCAATTCAAGTTAAATCCACCTGTAGCAGTAAACTTTGCTCAATTTCAGCTATCACTATAGATTGATCTCAAACTTTACCCGCGATCGATCTTCTAGCTTTCCTTGTGCGGTACACTCAGATCTTGCACCTAAAACAGTTGCAGATCGATCGACGGAGATAAAAACTTTTGGGCATAGAGCTACGCAGCTACGTCTTTCTAGACAATTTACAGCCACAGCACGCAGCATACATCGGCACAATCGCCGCTGGATTCTTGCCACTACCGGGGGATGCGTCGCTGTGGATCGAAATCTCCCCCGGCATCGAAATTAACCGAATTACCGATGTCGCCCTCAAATCCGCCTCCGTGCGCCCTGGAGTGCAAATAGTCGAACGTTTGTACGGCCTTCTGGAAGTGCATTCGGGCCAGCAGGGGGAAACCAGGGCTGCGGGTAAAGCGATTTTAGAATTCATGGGAGTTCGCAGAGAAGAATGTATTAAACCGCGAGTTATTTCCAGCCAAATTATTCGCAACATCGACCCTCACCAAACGCAATTAATTAACCGCACCCGCCGGGGACAGTTGCTGTTGGCGGGACAAACGCTTTATGTCTTAGAAGTAGAGCCGGCGGCCTATGCAGCACTAGCGGCAAATGAAGCGGAAAAGGGCGCATCTATTAACATCCTAGAGGTTCAGGCTGTGGGTAGTTTTGGACGGCTTTACCTCGGTGGAGCAGAACGAGATATTATCGCAGGTTCCCAGGCGGCAATTGCTGCAATTGAAGGTGTGGCAGGTCGCGAAAATCCAGTAATTTTAGGGCGCAAGGAATAGCCATTCAAGGAGACGGAATTATGGCAAATAAAGAGCATTTAGCGCTGCTGAAACGGGGTGCTGTCACATGGATTGAATGGAGAAATCTTCACCCAAATATTGAACCAGATCTGAGTGAAGCTAACCTGGCTGAAGCTAATCTCAGAGGTGCGAATCTTGGGCGATCTAATTTGTTCAAAATCGACTTATTTAAGGCTAAATTGATTGCAGCTAACCTTGCCGAAGCTAATATGAGTCTGGCAAATTTGGCGTGTGCCCAACTGCTCGAAACTAACTTGGTTAAAGCTAATTTAACTGGAACTAACCTCCAGGAAGCTGACTTCCGAGGAGCAGACTTGAGCTTTGCAAATTTGATTGGGGCGGACATGAGCGGTGCTAATCTCCAACAGACTGATTCAGCAGATGCTAGCTTAATCGGTACGGTGATGTGTCGTGTTAATGCGATCGGGGCAAACCTCAATAATGCTAATCTCAGTCAAGCCAATCTCAGTCAAGCACAGTTGATTGAGGCGCATTTTTACGCTGCTAATTTCTATAAAGCTAATCTCACGGAAGCTCACCTAACTGGAGCTTATCTTTTTCGGGCAAATCTTAGTTTTGCAGACTTGAAAAGCGCTGATTTACGTTGGGCAAATCTTGGCAAAGTTGACTTGAGAGGAGCGAATTTGACGGGGGCAAATCTGAGAGGGGCAAATTTGGCAGGAGCTAATCTAAGCGAAGCTAATTTGAAAGAAACAACGATGCCTGATGGCAGTATTTTATAGCAGAAGGAAGAAGCCGGAATTAATATAACCCGAAATTAGGACACGGCAATGCCCATTGGTGTTAAATTAAGGAATATTTAGGGGTACGATCGCCCTCAATAAGGCGATCGCGTTCTTGTTAGTTGATTTGATTGATTTTTGAGTTGGATTATTTGTTTGAAAGAGCGAGGGGAAACCCGGTTAGTCGCATCGATTTTTCAGTTGAACTAATTCCACTTTATATCCATCTGGATCTTCGACAAAAGCAATGACAGTTGAACCGTGTTTCATCGGGCCTGGTTCGCGGCTAACTTTACCACCACGAGTTTTGATTTCATTGCAAGTACCGTAAATGTCATCAACGCCGATCGCAATATGGCCATAAGCATCCCCTAAATTGTACTTCTCGACACCCCAATTGTAAGTTAATTCCAAAACTGTATGGTCGGATTCCTCGCCGTAGCCGACAAAAGCTAGGGTGAATTTACCATCTGGATATTCTTTTTGTCGCAGCAGTTTCATCCCTAGCACTTGAGTGTAAAATTTGACAGACTCTTCTAGGTTTCCGACTCGCAGCATTGTGTGTAGTAGTTGCATTTAGCTCACTCCAAATTTTTAAGCTTTCTTCAATTTTAGCGATCTCTTGGTGGAAAAAACCGCGTCGGCACAGTTTACCTGCTTTTAGCTTTATTTTTACTGAACAAAAACCACCATAGTTCTAAACCAATTAATGTTAATCCGCCTGCTGTTACGCCAATTTTTAAATTTAACGGCTGTTCTATATGCCGAAATTGAGCGGTAGAATTTGCAGGATGGATTGATATTTGATTTGCTCGAACTCCCGATGCAATTCCGAGCATGATTCCTAAACTTCCGAGGGATAGGGCAGTTTGACGGTGGTGCAACATTTATCTTATTTCTCCTGATTTAGGCAATATGTTTTGGTTTAAAATTACGCAATCGCAAAGCATTAGTCAGTACGGAAACTGAACTAAAAGCCATTGCTCCACCCGCGATAATTGGATTGAGCAGCCAGCCAAACATTGGGTACAGAATGCCCGCTGCGATGGGTATTCCAGCGATGTTGTAAATAAAGGCAAAAAATAGATTTTCGCGGATGTTCCGCATGGTGGCGCGCGACAGTTGAATGGCTGTAACTATGCCTTGCAAGTCTCCAGAAATTAGGGTAATGTCGCTGGCTGCGATCGCAATATCAGTCCCTGTACCGATCGCAATTCCGACATCTGCTATGGCCAAAGCGGGAGCATCATTAATCCCATCTCCCACCATCGCTACAATCTTGCCTTGTGCTTGCAGTGCTTGGATTTGAGCTACTTTTTGGTCTGGTCTAACTTCTGCAAAAACGCGATCGATCCCAGCAGAATGGGCGATCGACTCCGCAGTCGTGCGATTGTCTCCTGTCAGCATCACCACCTCTAAACCGAGTTTTTGTAGTGCGAGCACCGCCTGCGCTGACGACGGTTTCAGGGCATCCGCAATGCCCAAAATAGCCTCAATTTTCCCCTCGGAGGCCATCCAAACCACCGTTTTGCTGGCAGATTCCCAAGCTCTCGCGCGCAGTTCCAGATATTCAGTATCAAAACCTAGTTCCTGCATCCACCTCAGCGTTCCCAGGGCGATCGACTTTCCGCCTACAACCCCGCGCACACCACTTCCTGCTACGGCCTCAAAATCCTGAACATCTGTTAAACTAACCTCTTGAGATTGAGCATATCTCACAACAGCTTCCCCCAAAGGATGCTCCGAATTTCTCTCAACAGACGCAGCCAATTTTAGCAGTTGTAACTCATTACTATTTGCCGTTCCTTTAATTGTGACAAAATCAGTGACAGTCGGTTTGCCTTCCGTGAGAGTTCCGGTTTTATCTAACACAATCACCTGAATTTTATGAGCCAATTCTAAACTCTCAGCTCCTTTAATTAAAATGCCATTTTCTGCACCTTTGCCCGTGCCAACCATCACCGCAGTCGGAGTCGCCAAACCCAAAGCGCAGGGACAGGCAATAATCAGGACTTCCACCATTGTTACCGTCGCTAAAGTCAAGTTTCCCGTCGCATTAAACCAGATGATAAAAGTAGCTAAAGCCACGGCAATTACTGCGGGAACAAACCAACCTGTCACCTCATCTGCCAACTTTTGAATCGGTGCCTTCGACCCCTGGGCATCCTGCACCATCTTGACAATTTGAGCTAAAAATGTATCTTTGCCAATCCTAGTAGTACGAAACTTAAAGCTGCCCATTTTGTTAATTGTCGATCCGATAACTTCGTCGCCAATTTGCTTTTTGACTGGCAAACTTTCCCCAGTTACCATTGCTTCATCTATTGTTGAATAGCCTTCAATCACCTCTCCATCAACGGGAATTTGTTCGCCGGGCCGCACCTGCACAACATCGCCAATTTCCACTTGGGCTAAGGGCACTTCCAACTCTTGGCCGTTGCGAAGAATTCGAGCCGTTTTCGCCTGCAAACCCATGAGTTTCCGAATTGCCTCCGAAGTCTCTCCCTTCGCCCGATTTTCTAAGGTTTTTCCCAACAAAATTAAGGCAACAACACTAGATGATACTTCATAATAAACACTGGGTATCAAACCATTAGCTATGAAAAAACTGGGGAAAAGTGTCACAAATACAGAATAAAAGTAAGCAGAACTTGTACCCAAAGCAATCAGGGTATCCATTGTTGCTAGACGGCGTTTTAACGCTTTCCAAGCTCCTGTATAAAACGATTTACCGCACCAAAATTGTACTGGTGCTGTTAACACTAATTGCAGCCAAAAATTGTGCAGCCACGCGGGAATAAATGGCAGGTGCAGGCCAGTCATCGCCGGAATACCACCAACAACTAGCAGGATGCTGATGATACCTGCTGTCCAGAGTTTCCGCTGCAAGTTTTGAGATTCGGATTTGCGATTTTTGCGATCGCTATCATCCTCATCCGCAGCCATTTCTGGAAGCGGCAAAGCTTTGTATCCCGCTGCATCTACAGCCTCTTGAATTGTTGCTAAGCTAGTTGTCTGGGAGTCGTATTGGATGCTTGCTTGTTCCATGCCAAAGTTGACATTGCACTCAATTACGCCGGGAACAGATTTAATTGCTTGTTCAATGGAAGAGGCACAGGAAGCGCAACTCATGCCTTGGAGTTTGAGTGTGAGATTGTCCATATATGCACTCTGGAATAGGGATTTGGGAATTGGCAATATTCTGCCTTCAAGCGACTGGATAGCCAGCAGATGCGATCGCAAATTTGACTTCACTTTCCGGCTTCACAGTTTGAATGTTGACCAATTTTGTCTTGAGATCGGCCTCAACTGCGGCTGCTGGATCGAGGGTTTTGACTGCTTGTGCGATCGTATTTGCACAAGCCGAACAAGCCATTTTGGGAACTTTCAATTGTAGAGTCATAAGTTTAACCTCAGCAGAAACTACTCTGCTTTATCAATGAATTAATTTCATTATACAGTCTCCAGTTAGCAGGAGAGTCAAGTCGATTTTAGATTTTAGATTTTAGATTATCGTAAATTTCATCCTAATTTCATATCTCCATGACAAGCTGAATATAAATACCAATTTTAATGCTCTAAAATCTATGAAACCAATCTCATTAAAAACAGGCTTTGCAGCGCTGACATTCACCTGCACAGCAGCCCTAACCAGCGGAGTGCTAGCAGCTTGTTCAAAAGCTCCTTTAAGTCAAACTCAAGCCCCAAATATTACCGCAGCAACCGAAGCGAATAACAAGCAAGATGTGGCACAAGGCGGCGGCATGGCTGGCATGAATCACAGTATGTCAATGGACTTAGGCCCCGCAGATGCCAATTATGATTTGCGATTTATTGATGGGATGACAGTTCATCATCAAGGTGCTGTAAACATGGCTCAAGATGTGCTGAATAAATCCAAACGCCCGGAAATGAAAAAACTTGCCACTAACATAATTGCCGCTCAGAAACGCGAAATTAGTCAAATGAAAGAGTGGCGAAAAACTTGGTATGCCAAAGCCGACAATACACCGATGGCTTATCATGCTCAAATGGGTCACATGATGGCAATGACACCCGAACAGATGCAAAGTATGATGATGAGCATGGATTTAGGTGCTGCTGACAATCAGTTTGATTTGCGTTTTATTAATGCGATGATTCCTCACCACGAAGGAGCTTTAGTGATGGCTGAAGATGCTTTGAAGAAGTCGAAACGACCGGAAATGAAGAAATTGTCTCAAGAAATTCTGACTTCGCAAAAACAAGAAATTCAGCAAATGAAAGAGTGGCGTAAAACTTGGTACAAACAGTAATTTAGCTCACATCCACAAAACGTGACCAAATCACGAAAATGAGTGACATTTATCACAGTAGCTCAAGAGTTCCGAAAATACTTGCTTCACAAAAGCAAGAAATTCAGCAAATTAAAAAGTGGCGACAACTTTGGTATACAAAGTAATGTAGCTCGAATGTGGCTGTCAGCATTTGGCTGACTCCACCTCAGTTTCCTGAGAGTACCTACACTGTAGATAATTGAGCCGCCCTACATCTAAAGTAGTAGAAGTGACGTAAAAATACTCTTGACAGTTGAGCCGCCCACGTCTAAAGTAGTAGGTAGCTCAGCAAAAAGCTATATAGAGGGAGTAGGGTCATGATCTTGAACAGCTTGGAATTAACCACAACTGATAAATCAAATGCAGCCGTAGATGAGGTAGTGAGCGCATTGACAAAGGAAATTGCAGCGCGAGCAGAGATAAAAAAACCGGAAAAAAATCTACAGCAAAATCGCTTGTCATTAGGCGAAACTTATCTTCGTATTTTAGAAGCTGGTGGGCATCTGGGCTGCTGAGGCGAAATTTCATCCTAATTTCATTTGGCAGTGAAATACTAGGTTGAGTAGAGCATTTCTAGCTCTGGGTCATTGCTTAGCAGTCACTTCTTGGAAAATGCTAATAAGTAGCTCCAGTTAATTGAGCTGACTTACCTTGGCAAAATACCAACCGCTAAACCTGTGGCACTCAACCTGATTTCAAGGACAATGCCAACGATGATATTTCACAAATCTGCTCAATTTGCCGCAATTATTAGCAGTGGTTATGGAACTTTGTTAAGCCTGATTTTGTTGACTTCTCCCACCGCTGTTTTCGCCCACGCGGGACACGGAGATGAATTTCACCAAAGTGGCGAAACAACTCAAATTCCTGCTGCTATTTCTGTTGATGCTGAAACATCGAAGCGGATCGGAATTAAAGTTGAACCTGTGAGAGCTCAGCGATTGGCTGTGGGTATTAAAACTACCGGACAAATTGAAACTCTGCCCAATCAAAAAGTAGAAGTTCGGGCTCCTGTCAGCGGTACGGTGGTAGAGTTGTTAGTAAAGCCTGGGGACAAAGTTTCCAAAGGTCAAACTCTTGCTGTTTTATCTAGTTCGGAATTAGGTCAATTGCGCGTTGAATCTGTTTCAAAACGAGCCGAAGCTGAAGGCAATTTGCAACAGGCGCAGGCTGACTTTAAGTTAGCTCAAGAAAATTACGATCGCCAACTTCAAATATCCGCAGCCGAAATTGCCCAAGCCAAAACCCAACTGACAGCGGTAACTCAGCAATACGAACAAGAACAACAATTAGTAAATAATCGTTCAGTCGTGAAAGTTGCTAAAGAAAACTATCAGCGTCAGGTTGAGATATCGCAAGCCGAAATAGCGCGGGCAGAAACCGAATTAACTGTTGCGAAAGAACAGTTCGATCGCGACCAAGAATTAGTGGCATCAGGGGCGATCGCGCGGCGGACAATGCTGGAATCGCAAGCTCATTTCGCAGAAGCAAAAGCCACTGTTGCTAAGGCAAAAAGCCGTCCTGAAGTTGTCAAAGCCGAAACCGAAATAAGACAAGCCGAAGTAGATCTGCCGCTGCGGGAATTGCGCGATTCTCAAGGCAAAGTTGCCGAAGCAAAAGCTCAACTTACCAAAGCTTTAAGCCGTCGGGAAGTGTTAGAAGCCGAGGCTCAACTCAAACGGGCTAAAGCCGCGTTAGAAGTAGCTCAGTCCCGGATTCGTCTTAGCAGTTCAGCTTATGAAGCGCGGCTGCAACAACTAGGAATTGCCGCCAACGATAAAGGACTTGTCACCGTAGTCGCTCCCATTGCAGGCACTGTAGCCGATCGCGAAATCACACCAGGCGAATCAGTCAACTCGGCTGAAAAACCGCTGATGAGCATATTAAACGATAGCAGCGTTTTTGCCACAGCAAATATTTATGAAAAAGACTTGAATCTGGTCAAAAATGGTCAGGAATTAACCGTGAAAATTGCTAGTTTGCCAAACCGTACTTTCCGGGGAAAAATTAGCTTCATTGGCTCGATAGTAGAAGGGGAAACCCGCGCTGTGCCGGTAAAAGCTTTATTAGATAATCCTGAGAGAATTTTAAAGCCGGGAATGTTTGCCGAGTTGGAAATCTTCACCGACAAAACTGCAACAAATATTTTGGCAATTCCTGTTTCCGCAGTTGTAGAAGCAAGCGGCAAACAGTTAGTTTATGTCAAAAACGGCGATGCGTTTCAAGCTATGGAAGTCGCACTCGGTCAAAGTTCCGGGGATTTAGTAGAAATTAAGAGCGGTTTGTTTGAGGGAGATTTAATTGTTACTCAGCGTGCACCTCAACTTTACGCTCAATCTTTGCGGGGCGGTAGCAAACAGTCAAAAACTGAGGACAAGAAGGAAGTAACTCCCAAAGCAACAGAGGCTAGTTTTAACAGTTCTCCCGTGCCTTTGTGGGCGGGAATAGGGGGAGGAATGGCGATCGCATCTCTAACTTTTGCGATCGGGGCATTGTGGGGAAATCGGCGCAAATTTCCAGCAGTAGCAGCATCTCAAAGTCATGCTAGCAATGGTTTTTCCATCTCTGCACCGATGTTGAACGATGAATTGGTATTACACAATGTACACAATGACAACCATCATGTGAAAGTTAAAGAGGCTGAAATTGAAAAAGTAAATAACAAATAACCAATTAGTAAGGTGCGTCGCTGCGAGATTGTCGCTTTTTTTGAGGATTGTAGATGGCGACGCACCCTACAGATACTATACCCAATTCCCCATGCCCAATTCCCAAATCATAAAATGTTCAGCACAATTCTCAGATGGGTAATTAACCGCCGCTGGCTAGTCGTTCTCGCCACGATTATTATCAGTCTTTGGACATTATATATTATCCCCAAAATGCCACTTGATGTCTTCCCACCTTTCGCGCCGCCGCAAGTGGAAATCCAGACGGAAGCACCGGGTTTAGCACCGGAAGAAATCGAGTCTTTGGTAACATTGCCGATCGAGAGTGCGATTAATGGAACTCCTGGGGTGACAGCAGTGCGATCGTCTTCTGCTGTGGGTATTTCTGTTGTTAAAGTGATCTTTGATTGGAATACTGAAATCTATCAAGCCCGCCAGTTGATTACAGAAAGGTTACAGCAAGCTCAAAACAAGCTTCCAGTAGGAGTAAAAACACCGCAAATTTCTCCGACAACTTCACCTGTCGGTACTGTGATTACCTATGCTTTTACATCAGAAACTACTCCGCTGATGGAAGTGCGCCGTCTGGTTGATTGGGAAGTCACAAATCGCCTGTTAGCAGTGACTGGCGTTGCTCAAGTAGTGGCTTATGGTGGCGAACAAAGGCAGTATCAAGTATTAGTTGAACCTGCGAAATTGAAAGCATTTAATGTTTCGTTGCAGCAAGTGTCGGAAGCTGCGGCGGCTGCGAATGTTAACGCGCCCGGTGGTTATTTAATTACGCCGGATCAAGAAACTTTGATTCGGGGTGTGGGCAGGATTGAATCGATCGCAGATTTGCAGCAATCTGCGATCGCATCTCGCCAAGGAACAGTTGTCAGAATTGGGGATGTAGCTGATGTCAAAATTGGTGCTGGTATCAAGCGGGGCGACGGCAGTTTTAACGGCAAAAAAGCTGTGATTGTGATGGTAAATAGACAGCCAGTTGCTGATACTCCGACGGTGACAAAAGCTGTGGAATTGGCAATGGCTGAGGTGCAGCAAGCTTTACCCAAAGATATTAAGGTGACAGTCACTTTTCGCCAGGAAGAGTATATCAATTCTTCGGTGGAAAATGTGCGATCGGCTTTAGTGGAAGGTAGCATCATTGTCACTGTCATCCTGATCCCGTTTTTGATGAATTGGCGGACTCTGACGGTGGTTTTGCTCGATTTCTTCCTAACTTGGCTTTTCGGGCTGCTGGCGATGAATTGGCTGGGGCTGGGATTGAATACGATGACCTTGGGTGGGTTATCGGTGGCGATCGGCACTGCGATCGACGATGCGATCGTTTACGCGGAAAATACCTACCGCAACTTGAGAGAAAACACGGCTTCTCATCATCCGCGCCCGGTGATGGATGTGATTTTTGATGGCAGTCAGGAGGTGCGCGATTCGTTAATTGGAGCGACTGTTATTGGCATTGTGGTGTTTTCGCCAATTTTTACTTTGCCCGGTGTAGAAGGTCGAATTTTTACGCCGATGGGGATTACTTATCTGGTAGTTGTGGTGATTTCTAGTCTGGAATCGCTGTTAATATCTCCGGCACTTTGCGCTATTTTGTTGCCTAACAAAAAGATGAGTGCTGAAGAACCTTGGTTGCCGAGATTCTGCAAAAAGATATATCACTTTTTTATAGAATTGTCAATGCGCTATTCGGCGATTATTTTAACTTTAGCTGCTGCTAGTATGGTGGCAGCATTAATTATTTTGCCATCTTTTGGACGGGTGTTTTTGCCGGAGTTTCAGGAGCAAACTTTGGTGAATACTGTTCTACTTTATCCGGGGGTGTCTTTGGAAACGACGAATAGTGCGGCTTTTGCGATCGAAGATGCACTTAAGAATGATACTAGGTTTTCATACGTGCAAGTGCGATCGGGCAGAGCTCCCGGTGATGCTGATGCTGCGGGTGTCAATTTGGCTCACATCGATATCGGTTTGAGCGAGGAGGGCATGAAAAATAGGCCGAAAACTTTGGAATCATTGCGGCAGGAATTTGGTAAATTGCCGGGAGTTGCACCAAATATCGGCGGCTTTATTTCTCATCGGATGGATGAGGTTTTATCCGGTGTCAGAAGTCAAATTGCTGTCAAAATCTTTGGCCCGGATTTAAACGAGCTTCGCACTATCGGGGCCCAAGTTGAAGCGCAAATGAAAACAGTCGTAGGAATTGTAGACTTACAACTGGAACCGCAAGTGCCAGTGCAGCAAATTCAAATTAAGTTTAACCGCCAAGCTGCGGGTAGATACGGTTTGAAAATCGGATCACTTTCGGAAATAATTGAGACAGCTTTAAATGGCAAAGTTGTCTCTCAAGTTTTGGAAGTGCAGCAAACTTTTGATTTAGTTGTCTGGTTGCAGCCTGAAGCGAGAAATAACTTGGAAACTATTCAGAATTTGTTGGTTGATACCCCCCCTCTTTCCCCCCCTTATAAAGGGGGGGATGAAACCCCTCTTTCCCCCCCTTATAAAGGGGGGGATGAAACCCCTCTTTCCCCCCCTTATAAAGGGGGGGATGAAACCCCTCTTTCCCCCCCTTATAAAGGGGGGGATGAAACCCCTCTTTCCCCCCCTTATAAAGGGGGGGATGAAACCCCTCTTTCCCCCCCTTATAAAGGGGGGGATGAAACCCCTCTTTCCCCCCCTTATAAAGGGGGGGATGAAAGGGGGGGTAAAATTCCCCTCGCCCAAGTTGCTACTGTCAAATACGGTACGGGCCCAAATACGATTAACCGCGAGAATGTTTCGCGGTTGATTGTGGCGGCGGCTAATGCGAAAGGTCGAGATTTGCGATCGGTTGTGAATGAAATTCAAGCTAAAGTTAAACGAGAGGTGCAGTTGCCTTTTGGCTATTTTATCCAATACGGCGGTCAATTTGAAGCTGAACAAAGAGCTTCGCAAAATATTATGGTATTTAGTGCGATCGCCTTTATTGTCATTACAGTCTTAATGTATCTTTCCGTCAAGTCAATTGCTTCAACTGCGATGATTATGATCAATTTGCCAATCGGATTAGTGGGAGGTGTAATTTCGGTAGCTTTGACTGGCGGCATCATCTCTGTTGCTTCTTTAGTTGGCTTTGTCACTTTATTTGGCGTGGCTACCCGTAACGGTTTGTTATTAGTAGACAACTACAACACCAAATTTGCCGAGGGAATGCCTTTTAAGGAAGCAATTATTAAAGGATCGATGGAACGGCTCAACGCCATCCTGATGACCGCTTTAACTTCAGCTTTGGGTTTAGCACCTTTAGTCTTTGAAGGGGGGGCGGGCAAGGAAATTTTGCAACCGCTGTCAGTCGTAGTTTTAGGAGGGTTATTTACTTCTACTGCCTTGACTCTGTTAGTTTTGCCAGCTTTGTATGCTCAATTTGGACATTTTTTACGACCTCAACAACCTCAGCCAGTTATTGAAGACGGGAAGGTAGTTAATGTGTGATATTTTCTAATTATTGTCAGTCAGCAAGGAGTCAAACCAATGAAATCGCTCAAGTCAAATTTAATTGTTCTAGGTAGTGTCGGATTGCTGTTTTTGGGAGCTTGCAGTAAAGGCGACCAAGCAAGCGATCCAAATAGTAGTCCAGCATCCCCTCCTGTCGCCTCTCAACCTGCGTCTTCTGCTCCCGCCACTGCTCCTGCAACAGCAACTAAAGGGGGGCAAGTTGTAAAGTCTGGAGCTTACTATTTAGAGTTTGTACCGGAAAAAGAAGCTACCGGAACTCATTTAGATTTATTTTTGCAAAAAGGGGAGAAAAAGGAACCAGTTCCTAACGCCAAAATGACGGCTCAAGTGCAGTTGCCGAATGGAAAGCAGCAAACCCTAGCTCTCAAGTATGATGCTGAGGGCAAACATTACGCTGTGTTGTTTCCCGGCAATGAACCCGGTCAGTATCCAGTGAAAGTGACTGCGGATATTAACGGCGAAAAAGTTGACGGTCGTTTTACCTTCAGTCAATAAATAGCTGATTTCCTAATGCGCTCTAACTTATGGGCGCATTAATTATTAGCAACAAACAACTGCCTCTTGCATTTCCGCTAAAAAGCCGATCGCGTTTCGATCGCACTTTATTTCCTATTTCGTTGCCTCAGTCTTTTTGAATGGGAAAAACACTCGACCTGCCAGACTTTGGAAGTACATCCCACCGACAGTACCTAAAAATACGAGGTAAGAAAACGCCTGCACGACATAGAGCTTATCCGTGTATCCAAATAGGGCACTCAACAACAAACCGGGAAACTTTTCTGCTGGAAGCACTTGTGAGGTGTTCCAAACCATCGGCCCCAGAATACAAGAGTGGACTTTAGCAAATCTTTCGTAATAGAAACACAGCCCTGCTGACTCGCGATTTGCTTGGGATAAAGTATTGACCACGGTGTCAAAAAGTCCCAGAGTTGATACCACTAAACCCGCTACAATAAACAACAATAAAATGCCCATATATTTGAAAAACAGGCGGATATTAATTTTGACTCCCCATTTAAACAGCAACACGCCAAGTCCGGCGGCTGAGAGTATCCCGCCCAAAGCGCCAATTGCCGGAATAATCCCTTCTTGAAACTTGGCAACTACAAACAAAACCGTTTCAAATCCTTCGCGTAAAACGGCAATCAAAACTAAGCTAAATACGCCCCAACCGGCATGAGAATTTTGGGTTAGGGCGGCACTCACAGCGCCTTCAACTTCGGCTTTCATAAATCGCGCTTGCTTGGTCATCCAAATCAGCATCCAGCTCAACATTGCGATCGCGACCAGCCCAAAAGTTGCCTCTAGCAGCGCCTCCATAATCGGTGCGAAAGGCTGATTGGATGTGGATAAAATTTGAATAGTCCAGCCGAACAGTACACCGATGAAAGCGCTGGCGAGCAGTCCGACGCCAACACCGCCGAAAACCCAAGGACTTAAATAACTTTGTCCTGATTTTTTGAGACAAGCTAAAACAATTCCGACAACTAAGGCTGCTTCTACTCCTTCGCGGAGCGTAATTACAAATGTGGGCAATGCTTCGCCAAAATTCATCTTTTTGTTTTGGTAATAGGACTGGTTAATGAGGATGTAATTGGCAAATAATCTGCCAATTACCGTTGATTTATTTGATTGTTTTAGGATGCGGGTTTGAGAACTTTTTGGCTGTCGGTTTCGATCGTTTTAATTAGCTTGGTAATTTGTTCGGTGGTTTTGACAGGGGCTGCTGGTGCGATCGCAGTTGGCCAATTTTTCTTAAGTTCAGTCATACTGGCAACAATTGATTTGTCGGTTTCGGGGCTGGTTTTAGCCACTTGCGAGGCGATATCTTTGTACAGCATTTCCGCGTACATGACAAAACCTCGCGAATCTTGATATTCAATAATTGCGGAAATTTTGCCACCGGCAACTGCCGCTCCGTATTCGGAATTAGCTGTATCTAGCAACCCGTTAATCACTTGCAGCACGAATTTTGGATCTTTGCGCTGGGCTTCGGAAACGGCGGCAATTGATCCATCAACTGCTTGCATTGATGCGGTAAATTCCGCATTTACTTGAGCCGGATCTTTTGCACCGGCTTTAACTAAATCCTGCAATTTAATTAAAGTAGTCTTAAATTCGGGAATTTTGCGCTCGTTTAGCTGATCTTCTACATCGGCATAAATTTCTTCGACTGGATGCCCGATGTGCGGTTCTGCTTGGTCTGGTTTGCTTTGATCCAAGAGTTCTTTGGCGACGAAAAGATGCCCTTTCATCAATCCCATTTTAGTCATGAAGTCTACATCTTTGGCTTCCCCTGTGAGTACGACATCTTGAATAGTTACCATGTCTTTGATTTGGTCGAATTGGGGTTGAGTAATCACATTTTTTGAGACCAATTCTTCGACTTTTCCGTAAGGGCGGCTGGCTTGAATTTTGTTAGAAAGTGCTGGCACTCCTAACTTGGCTTCGATTTTGTCCAAGTCGGAGAGCAACGCCGTATTAATGTTAATTACGCCTTTGCCGCCGTGGTTCATGCTGTGTTCGCTTGTTGCTACGGGGGTAGCTGTGGCAGTCGGTGAGGCTGTACTCTCGGTGTTGCTGGCTGTGGGGGTGGAAACGCAACCAGCCAGAGCAACCAGGATGGCTGTAGCAGTGGCTGTCGGTAATAAGCGAAAGGTTGAGAACATGGCAGTTGCTAATTTTGACGTTATGTGAAGTTGGATTTCCAGTTATTAAGAAAGATTCTCAATTATCTGGAAGCTTTTTATTATACCTATTTGCGATCGAATTTGGTAGATGATTTAATACTTTTTTCAGTATAATCGGCGCACCCTTGACAGCAGAATTTGGGTTAAGTGATGACTTCAAATATACCCATGCAGCCTGCTTCGGCGATCGCATCTTGATGAGGATGAAACATATATTTTCCGTTGTACCCGTAGGTAAATTCTAAGATATGTCTTTCAGCTACTCCCATTGTGATGACATCGGCTCTTTCACTGGGAGTTAAAGTCATTCCCGTGCGATATACGTCAAAAAAGTTGGCGTGCAAGTGGAATGTTACTGCTGCTTCATACTCAATCATGTTGAGAACGTACAGCCGAACTAGCTGATTTTTATAGATAGAAATAGGGTTTTTCATGTAATAATGTGGCAACCCGTTAAAAGCGTAAAGCTCGTTTTTTTCGTCATCGTTTACGTCATATCCCCCCATGATTAACACTATTTCATCGGCGGGAGGACGGGGTTTTGGCGGATCGATGATGAACATACCATAAAGTCCTTTACCAATATGGCGAGTTACAGGAGCAATGTGGCAGTGATATAGATGGACTCCGTAGGGAGTGGCATCGAATTCATAGATAAATACCGAACCGTTTCTGACTGGTTTAATCCCATCCATTTCGCTGGTATGAAAGCCGTGAAAGTGCAGGGAGTGAGAATGTCCAGCTTTGTTAGAAAAAATGACGCGGATGCGATCGCCCTGAGTTGCCCTTAATGTCGGCCCCGGCACGCGATTATTCACGTTCCAGGTGTTGAAAGTTACGGCACTGTTAAGCTGAACGATCGAAGTATTAGCTTCCATGCGAAATTCCCGCACCGTGCGTCCATTTTCGCGCGTCACCGTGCCATAATCAAAATCGCGCACAATTTGCATCGGGTTGATATTGCTGACTGCGGGCGCATCGGCCGGGATTGGCGGTATTCTCGCGGCTGCTGGTCGTTTTTGAGTCAAGTTTTGAAGTGCGATCGCGCCGCCCGCTACCCCAGCACCAGCCATGCCTAGCTGTAGGAGTTGACGGCGACTCAAGCGCCCCGCCATTTTAATGACGGAACGATCAGATAAGTCTGCCATACTTCTTGAAAATTATTCTCAAAACTTGGGTCGCATTCGATTATAAGACATTACCAGCTTGTTGTCAATTATTATCAACTGTTATTTTTTATTCTGCGAAACCAGAAAATTTCATGCTGATTTCATCTTAGTATGTGAGCTTATATCTTGGGGGTGGATACGGTCGATCGCTAATGTATACAGTAGGGACACGGCACTGCCCATAGGTGTCAACTTAAGCCTGAAAGCCCGCCAGGGAATGAATTCCCTGTCTAATAGCGA
>NZ_NXIB02000079.1 GCF_002412335.2 Tychonema bourrellyi FEM_GT703 | reverse complement strand
CCATGCCCCATGCCCCATGCCCTATAAACCCTTTCTGCCCAAAAGCAGATAAGTCATCATATCCCCTTTTCCTTTGACTTGAAGCAGGCCACGATCTTCAAAAATATACTTGTCCCGCAGCCGTTCGTAGGTAGCAACTGTTACTTGAATGCCACCGGGAACACCGAGAGATTCCATCCGAGAAGCAACATTAACAGTATCTCCCCATAAATCATAGGTAAACTTTTTAGTACCAATTACCCCAGCTTCCACCGGCCCGGTATTGATGCCGATGCGGATACTGAGTGGTTGGTCGCCTTTAGTTCGCATTTTGGCAATGGCTGCTTGAATGTCGATCGCCATAGATGCGATCGCCTCGGCATGATTCTGACTCGGTGTGGGTAAACCACCAACCACCATATAAGCATCGCCGATCGTCTTAATTTTCTCAAGTTCGTAGCGATCGGCCAACTCGTCAAACTCCGAGAAAATTTGATTGAGTAACTCCACCAACTCCGCCGGTGACAAATGAGTCGAAAGCTTCGTAAAACCAACCAAATCCGCAAACATTACAGTCACATCAGAGAAACTATCGGCGATCGTAGTTTCACCCTGTTTCAGGCGTTCGGCGATCGCCTGCGGTAAAATATTCAACAGTAACCGCTCAGACTTTTCCTTTTCCTCAGCCAACTCCTGCGAATAAGCTTGCTCCTGATCCCGCAGCCGCTTCTTCTCCAGACAAGCACTAATCCGAGCTTTCAACAACACCGGATTAAAAGGCTTAGAAAGATAATCCTCTGCCCCCAACTCAATACAGCGGACGATACTGTCAATATCATCCACTGCCGAAATCATAATCACCGGGATGTGGCGCAACCGCTCGTCAGCCTTCAGATTTTCCAGCACCTGATAACCGTTCATGTGGGGCATCATAATGTCGAGAAGAACCAAATCAAAAGGCAAAGAGCGCATCAGTTCCAGAGCTTGAAGACCATCTTCAGCCGCTGTCACCACGTGGCCTTGACGCTGAAGTCGGCGGGCTAGCAAATCACGATTCACCTCATTGTCATCAACAACCAGAACGCTGCTCTCATCACCTTTCATGTCATGGCCCCTTTCAGAAGCAATTCAATCTTACTCAAAAGTCGAGGAAACTCCACCGGTTTGGTGTCGTAATCGTCACAGCCAGCCGCCAAACACTTTTCGCGATCGCCGGCCATAGCGTGAGCTGTCAGCGCAATCACCGGAATCGTGCTAGTTTCAGGAGCCGCCTTAATTTGCTCAGTTGCTTGCCACCCATCCAGAACTGGTAGACTCATATCCATCAGAATCAAATCAGGTATTTTGGCAATTGCCATCGACACTCCCTCAGCACCGTCCACGGCAATAAACACCTCGTGTCCCTTGCGAGCTAGACGTCTGGAAAGCATATCCCTGTTCATTTCGTTATCTTCGACCAACAGGATTTTAGCCATTGGTTCCCTCCTTCCCTTTTGAGCCGTACCTGCGATCGAATCTGTCATTCACTATAGAACGAACGTCGCGCAGCAAACTATCGCAACTGTAGACTCCTTTTTTTAACACGCGATCGACACAACCGTTTAATTGGTGGCTTTCGGCAGGTGTCAAATCTTTACCCGTAATCACCACAATCGGTATGGGATCGACCGAGTACGATTTGCGAACTTCGCCAATCAACTCAAAGCCATCCATTTCTGGCAACATCAAATCCAGTAGGATCAGGTTTGGTCGCGAAACATCGAGGCGATCGAGAGCAGCCCGCCCACTATCAGCTTCCGTCACTGCCCAGCCTTGTTTTTCTAGTATGCGTCGCAGTATTCCGCGCGTGGTAACATCGTCTTCCACAATTAGGATCTGACAGGTCAAATCGTTATTTGCAAGGTTATCTTGGTCACGTCGGTACTTCCTCAACAAAGCAGCCAGCCGTTTGCCGTCCACTGGCTTAGTGAGGTAGTCCGATGCGCCCAATGCAAAACCGAGGCTTTTGTTGCCAACAAAGGATAGCAGGATTACGGGAATTTCGGCAAGGTCTGGATCTGCTTTCAGGGCAGATAGCACCGCCCAACCATCCATTCCCGGCATCATCACATCAAGAGTAATCGCGTCTGGGCGCAGTTTTTTGGCGAGTTCCAAGGCTTGTTCGCCACTGCTGGCGAGTTCTATGTGCAGTCCTTGGCGAGTCAGGGCGCGTTCGATCAAATCCCGCGAAATCGGGTCATCGTCCACTACCAAAACAGTGCCAACAGCATTTACCAAAAGGGGACGTTTGCTATCGTGGATTTTGTTTTCAGTTTCGGGAAGTTTGATTTGGCTGGGTAGAATCACCGTGAAAGCACTGCCGACACCCAATTTGCTATCGGCCTCAATGGTGCCACCCATCATCTGACAGAAACGCTGGCTGATAGCCAGTCCTAAACCGGTGCCACCGTATTTGCGGGTGGTTGAGGCATCTGCTTGGGTGAAAGGTAGGAAAACTCGTTGCAATTGTTCTGGATTCATGCCAATTCCGGTGTCGGAGACGCGGAAACTTAAAAATTCGGCATTGGATATTGAAATTTGCGAAGATTCTTCTTGATTTTTGATTTTTAATTGTTCATTGTTAATGTTTTCAACTCCGATCGCAATCTTGCCATTTTTTGTAAACTTAGCAGCGTTACTGAGCAAATTCAGCAGCACTTGCCGGACTTTGGTCATGTCGGCGTGCATGGTGTCAAGATTGTTGGGGCAGTAAATTTCTAGGATATTACCGTTTTTTTCAATCAGTGGGAGTGCAGTAGCAACCGCGCTGTCAATTAGAGATGGGATGTCGAAGGTTTCTAGGTAGAGTTCCATTCTCCCGGCTTCAATTTTAGAGATATCTAGGATGTCGTTGATCAGGGCTAGTAGGTGTTTGCCGGCGCTGCGGATTTTTTCGAGATCCGGGACTGAATTCTCGTTCCCGGAGTCTTCGGCTTCTTCTTGCAGCATTTCGCTGTAGCCGATGATGGCGTTGAGGGGTGTGCGGAGTTCGTGGCTCATGTTGGCCAGAAATGTACTTTTTGCCCTGTTTGCTGATTCTGCTGCTTCTAGGGCAAACTGCATGGCGGATTCGGCCCTTTTGCGATCGGTGATGTCTTCAACAGTACCTTCGTAGTACAGCACGTTGCCACTCTCATCGCAGATGCTGCGGGCATTTTCGGCAATCCAGATTGGGCTACCATCTAGGCGGTATATTTGCGATTCAAATTTGGATATTTCGCCGACATTAGTCATAGCCACAATCAACTCGGCGCGCCGATGGGGGTTGCTGTAAGATGGGTTCTTGACATCTGTGAGTTTGGCTAGCATTTGAGCGCAGGAGTCGTAGCCGTAGATGCGGGCTAGGGCGGTGTTGGCACTGAGGTAGCTCCCGTCTGGGGTGATTTGGAATATGCCTTCGACTGCGTTTTCAAAGATGCCGCGATATTTGATCTCGGCTTGTCTTAAGGCGGATTCTACTCGCTGGCGTTCTAGGGCATTGGCGAGCATTTCTCCGACTATTTTTAGTTGGGTGGATATTTCGGGCGATCGCTTTGCTGTCTGTTTTTGGGTATCAAATCCGATGAATCCGATTACTTTTTGACTGCAAACTAGGGGAATAATGCTCAATGACTGAATGTGTTTATCAAGTTTTTTTGCTTCTAAATTGTTGAGTGATTCGCCAATGGATGCGAAGGCAGTAATCAGATTTTTATTGGTTATTTGAGAAGGGGGATTTGGGAGTGATTCTGTTGGTTGTTCTCGATCGCCAAAATAGGCAATTTCTACTAATTGTGGGGGCGCTAGTTCGCTAACTTCGGGAATGTGGATGCTTTCAAATTGAGCAATTTTCTGGGCAATCCAAGGGATGTGTTGGAGTGAGATTTGTGGGATTTGGTCTCGGAGGGTTTGTCTGCCTTCGCTGCACCACTCGTAGATGTTTTTAAATTGAGTTTTGTCTTCGGATAATAAATAAATGTAGCTCCGGTCAAAGTGGCTTTTGGTGGCGATCGCTTCTAGGGCGTGATTGATTCCTTGGTCTATTTCTGATACGGATTGGTTGATGAAATGGGTTGACAAACTGGTAATTAACTGATCGAATTCTACTCGATGTTGCAAAGCTTGTTCTACTCTTTGGCGATCGGTAATATCTCGAAAACTCCAGACTCTACCTACTATCTTTGAGCCGACTTTTGAAGGTCGGGAATTTAATTCGAGAATTTTTCCGTCTTTGAATTCTAATAAGTCGTCTATTTGAGTATCTGGATGGGCAGACACTTTCATGACGTTTTTGAGAAATTCTTGGGGGTCTTTTAATTGCCGCAGGGCAAAGGGAAAGGCTGTTTTGGCAGGTTTTTGGAGAGTACCGACAGTCGATCGGTTAAACTCCTGAGCTTCGGACAAACCCCACATTTCTACAAATTTTTGATTGTAATTACACACATTACCGTTGTTGTCAACAGCAATAATACCGGCATCTGTGGATTCTAGAACTGATTGTAACATAGAGAGCGATCGCTCTTGTTCTCTAGCCGATCGCTTTTGTTCGCCAATGTCAAAAAACACCAAGACTGAAATATTTGGGCCGAGAGGTGCGGGATTAAAAAAATAGGAGACTGGTAAAATTTTGCCATCCCGACAAAGAAATTGGTCGTCTGAGTTACTGTAAGGTAGATTAGAGGCGATCGCCTGTTGTAAAGATAATGAAGTTGCGATCGGCAAATTTTCAGTGTTGCTAGCTTCCGGTTGATTGGAACTCAAAACCTTTGATTTCTTGGCTTTGCTCTGTTTTGAGCCGATCCGAGATAGCAGCGCCACGCCTACGAGTTCCGACTCTCGCCACCCCAACAGGCGTTCGGCTTCTGGGTTGACACAGAGCACGAGTCCCTGAGTATCCAGGATAAAAAGTCCCGCACCTAAACTGTTGACAGTCGCCCGCAGTCGATCGAACTCTGAAATTGTCGAATCATCTGGAAAAGACTGTAGCACTTCATCCTGGGAGTTTTCTGAAGCTTCTTTCACCACCGCCGACTGGCCATTACTATCATAGCTTCGACTTACCTCTTCCAAGAATAGCCGCCAGCGATCGGCAGTCAGAGGAGGAGAATGATCGGTTAGATTAAGCTGTTCGAGTTGGCGCTGGAGGTAAGGATGCATAATTTCTGGCGCAATGGGAGCAACTGTCTTAAGTTTGACGTATTCTTTAATCTAAAATCCAAAATCTCAAATCTCAAATCGAATCTGGAAGTTTAGGTCAGCTTAGCTGGGAGGCGAATTATAAAAATAGAGCCTTGATTCAACTTGCTGACGGCTGTAATATCTCCACCCATCATTTTGCAGTATTTTTTGGTAATCGTCAGTCCCAAACCTGTTCCGCCGTACTTCTTAGTGCTTGAGGAATCGGCTTGGGTGAAGGGCTCGAACACTCTGGCTAACTGAGCCGGAGTCATACCGATACCAGTATCTTTGATCGTGAAAATGATCCAGTCTTGAGATGGAGATTTGGCTGATATCAGAGGTGAATTATTTTCTGGTTCTCCATGATATCCCTCTTCCACCGCAGACTCTTCGGTAATTTCAACTTCTTGGCGGGTAACGGCAAAAGTGATCACCCCAGAGAAAGTAAATTTAGAGGCATTGCTAAGAAGATTGAACAAGCAGTCGCGGAGTTTAGTCAAGTCTGTAGACATATCCCCAATATCGTCAGTGCATCGTACATCTAAAATATTGGAATTTTTGTCTGCCATCAGGGCGATCATGGCGGCCACATCCTCGACCA
Organism: Tychonema bourrellyi FEM_GT703; assembly: GCF_002412335.2. Lineage (GTDB taxonomy): Bacteria > Cyanobacteriota > Cyanobacteriia > Cyanobacteriales > Microcoleaceae > Microcoleus > Microcoleus bourrellyi. The sequence goes on along the minus strand of NZ_NXIB02000079.1, from coordinate 29,514 downwards.
AATTTAAGATGCTGAAAGTTTCGATGTCTAGTTTCATCCGACCGGCTTCAATCTTAGAGAGGTCGAGAATATCTTTAATAATTGCTAGCAAATGTTGACCAGCCGTGCTAATTCTCTTGAGGTCGCTGATGAACTCTTCGGCACCCAGGTCTTTGGCATCTTCTTGCAGAATTTGGCTATAGCCAATAATTGCATTGAGAGGGGTTCTGAGTTCGTGGCTCATGTTGGCGAGAAATTCGCTTTTCGAGCGGTTGGCGGCTTCGGCGGCTAATGCGGCCCGGCGGAATTCTTCGCCTCGTTTGGCTTCGGTGATGTCGCTGGTCATGATTAAAACACACTGAGTGCTGCCGAGGTGAATCAGTTCCACCGACAGTAGCCAGTCGCGTTCTTCGCCTGTTTTAGTGCGAATTAAAATTTCTTGATTGCTGATGGAATTTTGCGATTGCAAAGTCTGGGTGATTCCTCGTTCGTCTTCTGGATTGACAAACATTGTTAATTCCTCGGCTGTGTGGCCGAGAAATTCCTGGCGTTCCCAACCTAACTGGCGCAAAAAGCTTTCATTGGCATCTAGAAAACATCCGTCTGTGAGAGTACAGATGCTGATGCCGACTGGTGATGCGTGAAAAGCTTTGGAAAATCGCTCTTCGGAAGATCGGAGGGCGGCTTCTGCCCGTTTTCGGTCTGTGATGTCTTGGACGGTGCTGGTGATATAGGTAGAGTTTACTGCTGCTTGTTCGCAGACTGTGCGATCGCACCCATCGAGAAGTAACAATCGGTAGTCAATGCTGTAGGACTGTTGTTGAAATAAAGCAGCTTCAATAGATGTCTTGACTAATTCTTTGTCTTCAGGGTGTACATACTCCAAGAACGTTTCTAGACTGGGTTCAAAGCTTCCAGGTGATTGTCTGAGAATGCGATAAATTTCGTCAGACCAGCGTAGTTGTTGGGTGGTGCGGTCTAAGTCCCAGTTGCCCAACTGGGCGATGCGCTGGGCATTGGCGAGGCTGGCTTCGCTGGCCCGCAGGAAGGTTTCGGCTTGGCGGCGTTCGGCCACCGTGGCGGCTAAGACTAAGCCTGTGACGGCGATGACGGCAATGAAGGCTTGCAGGGATAACAGTGCTTGGGGGATGCTGCTGGCGTGTTTGAGAAAGGGGCCGCTGCCTCTGGCTATGCCCCAGATGGCGAAGCCACACAGGATGAAGTTGGAGAGGGCTGTGTAGCGCTGACCAAATCGAAATGCTGCCCAAACTACTAGGGGAAAGGGCAGGTATTCGAGGGGGTAGCGGGCGTAGGCGGCGCGGGTGCGGGAACAGAAAACTAGCCAGCCAACGGCTAGTAGTAGCACTAACCAAATGGCGCGTTCGACAATCTGCTGGCGGTTGGTTTTGACGGAGGGAAATTCACGCCAAGTCAGCACTAGGGGGGCGATGAGCAAAATTCCCATCGCGTCTCCCACCCACCAAGTCCCCCAAATCTTGCCAAAATTGCTCCAAGATAAACCTGTCAGACACTGGACGACGCTGCCGATGGTAGAGTTGATCAGGGTAGACCCGAAGGCTGCTAGTCCGACTATTCCTAAAACGTCTTTGAGTCGATCGAGTCCGGCGCTGAAGTTGATTTTTTGTAGCAGGTAAGTTCCCGTCCAGGCTTGCAAAGCTCTGCCACTGGCTGAGATGAATGCAGTGGCGATGTTAGCTGACGGGTTAGTCATGCTGAACATGAAGCCTCCGATCGCAATACCTGGCCACAGTTGGCGTCCGAATAGCAGGAGGGCGACTTGGGCAATTCCTGCTGCTGGCCATATGGGGGATACTTCTGGACTCAGTGTGAGTGTGGAAATGGCGAATTTGGACGCCAAAAAGTACATGAGGGCGATCGCGCCTACTGAGAGGAAGTACCGCCAGGAATGTCCTTTGATTGTGTTAAGGAACTTTTTCTGCATTGTCGTTTGGGAAAAATGTGGGCGATCGTTGGGGTATCAGTCAGTGTCACGGGACGGGCATGGGCATCGGAAAAATTTGCTATTAAGTGATAGTAGAGCATAGGTGGTTGGTAGGAGAAGAACCGTTTGAATTCGCTTTTGGTTTCGCTGTTGAGGACTGTTTTTTTCTGGTTCGATTGTGCTAAAAATACTCGCAAAATTCGGGCGTATTCTAAAAATTCTAACCCTGCTTTTTCTCGTTTCGGAAACACAGGCGGGACGCCCGTGCCACATAAGACATCGGGACGCCCGTGCCACATTAGACATCGGGACGCCCGTGCCACATTAGACATCGGGACGCCCATGCCACATTAGACCTCGACCATATTTATTGTGGAACAGGCATCCTGCCTGTTCAAGACTGGCTTTTTAGGATATATTTATTGTGGAACAGGCATCCTGCCTGTTCAAGACTGGCTTTTTAGGATATGTCTATTGTGGAACAGGCATCCTGCCTGTTCAAGACTGGCTTTTTAGGATATGTATATTGTGGAACAGGCATCCTGCCTGTTTTAAGATAGGCAATTCTAGAGATCGGAATTATTTTTAGCCTGAGTTATTGCTGACCGATGTTCACTCCTCAGCTTCGGTTTTAAATACAAGTTTTCAATCAAAGCAGCCACTCCCGCAAACCAAGGTGGCACAATTACAGCGCCAATAATTCCCAATACTTGAACACCTCCCAATACAGATAGCAATTGATATAAAGGATGCACCCCAACTGACGAACCAACTAACAAAGGATCGAGAACGTAAGTTTCCAAGTTTTGGATAATTATAAATAATAATAACACCCAGAGAAACACCCACCCACCTTTAGCTAATGCGACAATTAATGCTGGTACTGCTCCTAATACCGGCCCGATGAAGGGAATCAGGTTGGTCACGCCTGCGATCGCACCTAAGCCTAAAGAAAATTCCGGCATTCCCAAAATGCTCAAACCTGTGGTAATAAATATCCCTAAAATCCCGGAAACTAATACTCGTCCACGAATGTAACTCCCCATTCTTTGACCAATCGGTGTAGCTTGGGCTGCTAATTTTTCGTCCCAAGGTTTCGGAAAAAACTGTACTAAACTTTTAATTAGTGTGTCACTGTCGGCAACCATGTAACCTGAGATAAATAAGGCTAAAACTAAACTGAAAAAACCGCCGAGAATGCCTCTAGTTAAACTGTACGATCGCAAAATCAGTTGTTGGCTCGATCGAATCAGCCAATTCGTCAAGGATTGAGTGTCCAACAATTGTCCCACCAAGGTTGGTGCATCGTCAGTCAAGCGACTTGCTAAGCTGGTTGCCACGGTTTCCAGACTTTCGGCATAAACTGGTAATTGTCGCAGCAGTAATTCTATTTGTTGGATGACTGTCGGACCAATTAATACTACTGTTCCACTCAATCCGCCGATCAGAGCTAAATAAACCATAATCACGGCCAGCCAGCGGGGAAGTCTCCTGGTTTCAGCCCAATTGACGATCGGGACGATCGAAGCGGCGAGCACGACTGATATCATCAGAATTACTAGCAGGCTCCGCAATTGCCACAGCAGCACTAGCAGCAAGGAAGATGCTACAATTAGCAGCAAGTTAGGTATAGAAATAGTAATCCGCTGTTCTGACATGATATTAAATAATAAAGGTTTGTATTTGGGCTTATGTCCTGCCCCAGGGTGGGTTTATTAATCTTCTCAGTTACCAAATATGTTTCGGGTAGAACCGGCCTATACTCATATTATAATAAAAAGTAACATCAGCACAAAAAAATAATATGGAACCACAATATTCAACCCAAGATTCCTCCGCGATTTCGTCAATAAAATCACCAACTCTGTTTTACGAATGGCAAAATTATCGCTGTGCTTATGATGTTTACAACCCAACTACTGCGACAGAAGATAGCATTCCTTTGTTATTAATACATCCGATCGGAGTTGGTTTGTCAAGAGTATTTTGGCAGAGATTTTGCGAAGGTTGGTGCAAATCAGGTAACAGCAATCCGATTTACAATCCCGATCTTTTGGGTTGTGGCGATTGCGAAATGCCCGCTGTAGCCTGTCATCCCGACGATTGGGCTGCACAGTTGCAGTTTTTCTTGGAAACTGTAGTGAAAAAACCTGCGATCGTCCTGGTACAAGGTGCTTTACTATCCGTAGCCTTGGCTTTAGCAAAAATTGAGCAGGAAAGCGGCTCGAATTTAATTCACGGGTTAGTGCTGGCTGGGCCTCCCGCTTGGGCGGTAATGAACAAACATTCTACGGAAAGACAACAAAGAATTGTCTGGAATTTGTTAAATTCTCCCTTGGGAAACGCATTTTATCGCTACGCCAGACGTGCTGAATTTTTGCGTTCTTTTTCAGCTAAACAACTGTTTGGCGATGCGGGAAATGTTGACAGCGAATGGTTGGATGCTTTGCAGGCTGGGGCGGCTAATCCTGACAGCCGTCATGCGGTTTTCTCGTTTTTAGCCGGGTTTTGGCGGCAGGATTATAGTAGCACGATTCAAAAGTGCGATCGACCTACACTGATTGTCATGGGAGAAACAGCGTCAAGTATCAGTCAAGCTGGTAAGGAAGAGAAACCGGAGGAAAGATTAGCACAATATTTAGCTAATTTTCCGAATGCGGAAGGTTTATTAATGCCGGGGCGCAATGTTTTACCTTATGAATCTACCGCAGAATTTGTGAGTGCTGTTGCGGATTTTGTGAATAAGTTCAATAAAAAATAAATCCATTTGTGGAGTTGTTGTTTAATAATCGCTGACACAGTTAATCGTCCAAAGACTGGCGTAATGTAGCAATAACATCCTCGGCTGACTGCTGTCGAAATTTTCCTGTACGGAAATCAGCTAAGGTTTGTTGAGCATCCGCAGCTATTTCCGCGCGAATACTCTCGCGGTGACGGTTTTGCAGGATTTTGATCAGCATTTCCTGTTGTTCGTAGGACAGTTGCAAAGCAGTTTCTAGCACTTGGTCGAGGGTATTCATAGAATTAGGCTATTACCTCTAAGGTTGAAAAAGTTGCGAAGTTTAGTAAATTATATCGCTTATTCCAAGACTAGGCTAAACTTAAAGAAAATTGTAACTCGGTTTTGTTATGAGCGATCGCAACATCATTACGATGAATTGAGTTTCAACCTCGATGCCAGATAGTGATACCATCTTTTTGGTCTATCAGAGTAACACCATTATCCTTAAGTTCATTGCGAATGCGATCGCCCTCAGCAAAATTCTTCGCTTTCCGGGCATCTTTCCGCTGCTGAATCAAACCCTCAATTTCCCCATCCGTCAAACCACCAACCGAGATTTCCGTCTCAGCTTCCGGCTGAACTTCCAAACCCAAAACCCCCGCCAAATTCACCAAAGTCACCCATTTTTGCTGCAACAATTGGGGCGAAGTTTCAGTTTTCCCTTGATGCACCAAAACATTACCTTCCTTGCCCAATTCCTTGGCCAATTCAAACAGCACAGTCAAAGCACCAGGCGTATTAAAATCATCATCCATCGCGGCTTGAAATTGCTGCACTAATGTGCTATCTTGTTCAGTCAAATAATCGATTTTCTCAATATCCCAACCGAGTTTAGAACCGTGTTGAGTGCCAAAAAGTAAGCCTTCCTTCAGAGTTTGCCAGCCATTTTTCGCACTGGCGATCGCCTCAGAGGTAAAATCAATTTGACTGCGGTACTGCGCCATCAACACAAACAGCCTCACCGCCATCGGTTCCACCGCTTTCGCATTGTCGCTGTGATTCTGACTCCCCTCCTGCGTAGGGGCGGTGCCCCCGTGCCCGCCCTCTGCGGGGGGGTTAGATTCCAAATCACCTGACCAATTCCCCTTCAACAAATCGCGAATTGTAATAAAATTGTGCAACGACTTAGACATCTTTTTGCCATTGACAGTCACAAAAGCATTGTGCATCCAATAATTAGCAAGAGACTTCCCCGTCGCGGCTTCAGATTGAGCAATTTCGTTCTCATGGTGCGGGAAAGTTAAATCGGAACCACCACAGTGAATGTCAATAGTTTCGCCTAAGCAATCGCGCACCATCGCCGAACATTCAATGTGCCATCCGGGGCGGCCTTTTCCCCAAGATGAATCCCATGCAGGTTCACCAGGTTTAGCACTTTTCCACAGGGCAAAATCAGACGGATCTTGCTTTTTCTGAGCTTCTATTTCTGCGGTTTCCAATCTACCGCTAGCCCCAGCCTGCATTTCTTCCAACTTGCGGCCGGAAAGTTTTCCGTAATCGGTAAACTGTCTAACATTGTAGTAAACGTCGCCGCTAGACGCATAGGCATAGCCTTTATTTTCTAACTCGTGAATCAGCCGTTTTATGCCGTCTATTGTATGTGTTGCACGGGGATATTCATCGGCCCTGAGAATATTCAGCTTGTCCATATCTGCAAAATATTCGTCGATGAAGCATTGGGCTACGGCTTCCATTGTGGAATTTGTTTCGCGGGCGCGATCGAGAATTTTGTCATCAATATCGGTAAAATTCTGGACGTAGCGCACATCGTATCCGCGCCACATCAGATAGCGGCGCACCATGTCCCATACAATGTATGCGCGGGCGTGGCCGACGTGGCAGTAATCGTACACCGTAACGCCGCAGCAGTACATCCGCACCTTTTTTGGTTCGATCGGGTCAAAAGGTGATTCGCGACGGGTCAAGCTGTTGTAAAGCGTTAGGGGCATGGGATTTGAGATTTGGGATTGATGTCAGGGCTGTAATTTATTATATTGCGGTTGGTGAATCTTTTGATGTTATTACGAAATCCTCGGCGGTTGAAACCGCGTCTACATAAACGAAGTCTGCCTCGGCAGACTAAGAGATAATTATCAAACTGGGATTTAATCTGACTACCAAACACCTGTTAAATCTAAGACAAATTCCGGTAATACATCCTAATTTAACCCAGGAGGCATCTGGGGAGCGATCGGCACCATTGGGCAGTTTAAAACCGCTAGAAGAGTTAAATGCTACTCCCGGCTTGGTTTGGCGATTCCACAGCCAGAGTTGTCCTTCAATATCTAGATTTCGATTGCCAGTTTCGCTTCCAGTGGGTGCCATCACGATTAATTCTCCTGTAGCAGTTCTCTCTAGCCTTAAGTCACGGTTGACGGCAGCAATTTGCTGGAACTGTTCGTGAGTTACTTTGAAGGTTTGGGGAATGGTAATGGTGGTTTGGAGCATACTGTGCGGCATCGCGATCGGCTATTACCTATTCTATTCTGTCACAGTCTTTTGAGTTATTGGAGACTTTAAAGGGAATTAAACTGGGTTGAGAACAAAGGTCGCGAGGGGAAGTAAAAAAAACGGAGGATTTTTTCGATCAACTGTTTGATAAGTTAGACAGTTAGGCATGAATCAGAAATACTTCAAGCTTACTGTCTACGCTACAGCAAAATCTGTCAAAGGACGATCGTCTGGATGGTGAAAAGCCAGCACTATATCACTTTGAGAAACTCCTTCTTTTAATAGTTCGTTAGCGATTCCTTCTTCTGTCCAATCTTCTTCTATCCAAATTTTATTATTTTTAATCTGGATGTGAACTGTAATTCCTCTGACTCTTTTATTTTGTTGCCATCCTACCTGAAACCAAAGATATTGATCGTGCTTCTCGTCAAAGGCTAGAAGCATCTCTGTGTTGGCTGTGGCTTGGTTGGCGATTAGGCGATCGTACTCGCTCAAAATCTTTTTGATTAGAGTGCGATAGTTCTCTATCTTATCCATTGGCTAATTACCTCCGATTGAATTTCAACAACTAGAATTGAAATTTGATTTTGATTAACAATAAATTGACTAGCCTTCTTCTGGAAAAAGTTATTATAAATGCGATCGCTAACAGCTAGATATAATTCTCGTTCTGGATCGGTTACAGAAAGTAGATTGCGATAGAGAATGTATTGACCCAAAGCATTTTCTAATTCTCGAACGAATGAGGGACGGAGAAAAGTTTTAATCTCAACGGCTATTTTTTGACTTCCTCGTTCGGCAGCTAGAGAGCGATCGGCTGCTAGATCGACAAATACTTTAAACTCTTCGTATTCAACTGTGTAAGGGTCCGCTGTAATTGTCCAACCTTCTTTGATGAGCGCTTGTTTGACAGCATCGTGGTATAGATCCTTGGCAGGCATATTCGGTTTGGGCGATCGAGCTTCACTACCGATTATACAAGATTTATGAGAAACCAGACTTCTTGGAGAAGTCTGGTTTCTGGCCACCCCTCCGTAATACCCCGATCGCCCCCAACCACAAAAATGTCACCAAACCCTGATATTTGCCTCAACACCGATCCCCCAAATCTCAAATATGTCAACAATCCCTGACATATTGATCCCCAAAATCACGAAAATGCGTATAAGTACCCACGATCGAGGCAAAAACCCCTTGACCAGAAGGTAAATTGTCTGCAATATTAAGTCATGACAAAGCGATCCCAAAGAAATGCTGTAATTAGGTATTTCTGGGAGTCAAGTAGCGTGCGAGCTGCGATCAATAGCATTGGTAGTAGCATCGATCGCACTCACTAAATCGATATTGTCACTCAAGAGTTCAGGGAAAATCTTGAGTAAGACCGGATGTAGCGCGCAGAAGTCAACAAGTTATAGCCCCCACATTGGGGACTTAACTAAGTGAAAACAAGCAAGGCTTCAAAGGTTGGAGAAATTCAGAAACTCGATTATATTTGCAATTATAAAGAGTTTCGTTTCTCAAAAAGTCAACACTACAAGTGTTACTAAAAAAACCTAACCCGCCATCCCCAATTAGAGGAGAACAAACTCATGGTCAAAGAACGCCCACCATTAGAAGAGATGACTTTGCGGCAACTACGCAGAGTAGCTAGCGAATGTGGAGTCTCCCGCTACAGCCGGATGCGGAAATCGCAACTTCTGGCATCAATTCAAGAAATTCAGCGTACCAAATTTTCATACACCCCATCTCGTAAATTAGAGGCGCAAGAAACAGTGGAAGCAGCAAAATTTGAACTAGGTCAAGAAGATCAGACAGGTGGTTCTCTCTCCTCTGTCGATGAAGGTTTAGCAGATTTACCCAACGGTTATGGCGAAAGCCGCGTGGTTTTAATGCCCCGTGACCCCGAATGGGCTTACACTTACTGGGATATTTCAAACGATCACAAACAAGAATTGCGTCGCCAAGGTGGACAGCAACTCGCCCTGCGGATCTACGACGTCACAGACGTTAACCTGGAAATCCAAAGTCCCCACAGCATTCAAGAATATCCCTGTGACGAACTAGCCCGCGAATGGTACGTCCCAATCCCCGTCAGCGATCGCGATTATGCGATCGACATCGGCTACCGTTGTGCAGATGGTCGTTGGTTAATATTAGCGCGATCGGCCGAAGTTCGCGTTCCCCCCGTCTATCCCAGCGACTGGATCGAAGACCAATTCATCACCCTCGACTGGGAAGAAGACTTGCGCGGCCAAACCTTCGCCGAACTGGTTCCTCCAGCCAAGAAAATTGCAGAATCAGCAACAGCAGCCGCCACTTACAGCAACGGTAACGCCATTTACGAACAAATCTTCGGTATGGCAGAATCAGCCGAAGCTTTGCGCGTAGCGGGTTCTGTCTTCGGATCGATGCAGCACGTCCCAGGTTCCATCCAGCAAGTCGGCATCCACGAACAAGCTGTAAGTTCCTACGTCTTCCCCTCCGGTGTCGGAATGTGGGCCGCACCCGCCATGTCCGGTCTCACGATGTCCGGTGTCGGGATGTCCGGCCTCACGACGTCCGGTGTCGGGATGTCTGGCCTCACGATGTCCGGTGTCGGGATGTCCGGTGTTGGTATGTCGGGAGTTGGTTTCGCCACACCGATGCGCCCCCGCCAGTTCTGGTTGGTTGCTGATGCCGAATTGATCGTCTACGGTGCTACCGAACCTGACGCGACTGTGTACATTGGTGGACAGCCAATCAAACTCAATGCTGATGGCACTTTCCGCTTCCAGATGTCTTTCCAAAACGGCTTGATTGACTATCCGATTTTTGCAGTAGCCGCAGATGGCGAACAAAACCGCGCCATCCACATGAAATTCGAGCGCGAAACTCCTGAACGACGTACAAATACTAAGGAAGATGCTGTTGTTGAGTGGTTGGGTTAGTAACCACGATCGATGGGTGCGATCGCACAGGTTTGTGCCAATTTCTGAACCATCACAAGGCCTTGCCAGAGGACAAAACTGATTTGTTAGGGTTAAACCTAGACAACAACCCATAACACCCCCCTATGCACCGTTCTCCTATTTAGAGGAGCGGTGTTTTTTGTGTTTAGAAATTAGCTTCTAGTCGAAGGAACTGAGGACACGGCACTGCCCATTAGTGTCAACTTAACGTAAAATCCATTCAAAGAGTGCTGTTTGATGATTAAGTCTAGAACCACCAACGCCCAATGCCTATGATCACTCATTTACTTGAGAAAGGCTATATATGTCAGCAAATTATCCGCGAGAATTAATCGGTTACGGGCAAAATCCGCCCGATCCTAAATGGCCCAATCGAGCGCGCATAGCCGTGCAATTTGTGATCAACTACGAAGAAGGCGGAGAAACCTGTATCCTGCACGGAGATGCGTCTTCAGAAACATTTCTGTCAGAAATTGTCGGGGCCGTCCCCCTGTCGGGACTGCGCCACATGAACATGGAATCCTGTTACGAATACGGCAGTCGGGCGGGTTTTTGGCGGCTGCACCGGATGTTTACTTCGAGGGGAATACAGGTGACTGTTTATGGGGTAGCAATGGCATTAGAGAGGCATCCAGAAGCAGTAGCAGCGATGTTAGCAGCCGATTGGGAAATTGCCAGCCACGGCTACCGCTGGATCGATTATAAGTATTTTGGAGAAGAAGCAGAACGGGAGCATTTGCAAAGGGCGATCGCCCTCCATACGCAAGTGACCGGCAGCCGTCCCCTCGGCTGGTATACCGGGCGCACGAGCCCCCACACTCGCAAGCTAGTAGTCGAGGAAGGCGGTTTTCTTTACGATGCCGACAGCTACGCGGATGACCTGCCTTACTGGGTGTACGAGTGCGCCAGACCCCACCTGGTGATTCCCTACACCCTCGACAACAACGACATGAGGTTTGCCACCAGTCAGGGGTTTAATTCCGGGGATCAGTTTTTTGCTTACCTGCGGGATACTTTCGATGTGCTCTACGCCGAGGGCGAGACAGCGCCCAAGATGATGAGTGTGGGGCTACACTGCCGTTTGGCGGGGAGGCCGGGGCGGGCTGCGGCTTTGGGGCGTTTTTTGGACTATGTGCAGCAGCACGAACGGGTGTGGGTATGCCGCCGCATTGATATTGCCCGACACTGGCATGAATATCACAGGGCGTAGTATTTTCAAGAACAGGCAAGATGCCTGTTCCACAGCTACTGAATTTGATTGTGGTGTGGGCGTCTCGCCCGCATTCTCCAGAAAAGAACAGGCAAGATGCCTGTTCCACAACCACTCAACTTGATTGTGGTGTGGGCGTCCCGCCCGCATTCTCCAGAAAAGAACAGGCAAGATGCCTGTTCCACAGCTACTGAATTTGATTGTGGTGTGGGCGTCTCGCCCGCATTCTCCAGAAAAGAACAGGCAAGATGCCTGTTCCACAACCACTGAATTTGATTGTGGGGTGGGCGTCTCGCCCGCATTTTCCAGAAAAGAACAGGCAAGATGCCTGTTCCACAGCTACTGAATTTGATTGTGGGGTGGGCGTCTCGCCCGCATTTTCCAGAAAAGAACAGGCAAGATGCCTGTTCCACAACGATTAATTTGGCCCTGCACTGGCTTTATAAGCCGCCCACCCACCTCGATCGGAAATATCCTCCCATTGGTATTTCTCCACCAATTCCTGCGGGTAAAAGAAAGCGGTCAACACTTCCCCATCATCCAAAACCACATCCGATGGATACATATGCGGCGGTTCTCCCCCTGCAAGCTGTTCAAATTGATCCGAGGTTAATTCGTACACTTCCCCCGGAATTGATACGCCGGAAGTGACCACTTCATAAATTGCCGGATGCCAGCCATTTTCTGCCGAATGCAAACGGTAAATCGGACGGGTTTTCGCTTCTCTGATAAACTTGGCATCTCCGAGATTGCTGTTGTCCGGTTGACCTCGCAGGGCAGAACCGCAAATGAAAACTCGTTTGACTGCAATTGCTGTTTGACTCATCATATACACCCGATCGCAAATTGTGTTTTTCTGACTTAAGACTGACGCACAAACTCTGATAGTAGGGTACACAATAGGCACCTTACTAAGGGTACTATCAAAGCCATTGAATTCAGTAAACAAGGCTACATTATGTTGCCCATTTAAATGGTATTAAATACAGTATACAACGATTAGTTAAATCAATCAATAGCAGAAATTGAAATGACACTTACATTAACACTTGCAGTCAACGGAGCGCGCCTCAACCGCAGCATTTCCCAACTCGCCCAAATCGGCAAACTGCCGGGAGGAGGCGTCAGTCGGGTAGCATTTACCTCCTCAGATTTGCTGGCCCGCCAACTCGTGGAATCTTGGATGGTAGAAGCCGGGATGACAGTTCGCATTGATGCGGCGGGAAATATTATCGGCCGGTATCCCGGAAAGCGCGAGGGTGCCGCCCTAGCCACAGGTTCTCACATCGATACCGTGCCTGTGGGCGGCCATTACGACGGAGTTTTGGGAATTTTGGCAGGAATTGAAGTGGTGCGGGTACTGCACGAAAATAACCTATGCTTGGAACATCCGATCGAGACGATCGTATTTACCGACGAGGAAAACACCGTTATCGGCTGCAAAGCGATGGCTGGAAATACAGTCAGCAATCCAGAATATTACCAGCGCAGCGACGGCACTTCCATTGAAACTTGTTTAGCACAAATTGGCGGAGATTGGTCAAAAATTGCCGAAGCAAAACGCCATCCCCAAGAAATAGCAGCTTTTGTAGAACTCCATGTCGAACAAGGGGGTGTTTTGGAAAATACGGGCGATGAAATAGGAATAGTTCAAGGCATTGTCGGACAGTACCGCTATGCAGTCACGGTAATGGGCCGCCCGAATCATGCCGGTTCGACGCCCATGTGCGATCGCAAAGATGCCCTGGTAGCCGCTGCACAAATGGTACTCGCAGTCAACAAACTGGGAGTAGAAACACCGGGCGAACAAGTAGCAACGGTGGGTTACTTAAACGTGTCGCCGAATGCTACAAATATTGTACCAGGAAAGGTGGATTTTAAGATCGACTTGCGCGATATATCTCAAATTCATTTGGAAGAATTGTTAGTTAAAATGAAACAGGAGTTTGCAGCTATTGCTGCTGCTACCAAAACCGAAGTTGAAATGACCGAAATGCTGCACGTATTGCCGACATTAGCAGCGCCAAAGATTCAAAATGCGATTGCCGAAGTGTGCCGAGAATTAAGCTTGACTTCGACGCATTTAATCAGTCGCGCCGGACACGATGCACAAGAAATCGGACGGTTTGCGGATATGGGGATGATTTTCGTGGCTTCTCGCGGCGGAATCAGCCATGCAGAAGATGAATATACTTCCCCAGAACAGTGTACTCAGGGAGCAAATGTGCTATTGCAAACCTTCTTAAAGTTCGATCGGCTCTATGGATTTTAGATTTTAGATTTTAGATTTTAGATTGGGTATATCGAGGCCTAGAAACCGGGTTTTTTACAAAAATACTTCGTAACAACCAGCAGATTAGGTGAAAAACCCGGTTTCTCAACACAGCGTGCGTCCAGGACTGTATCAGACAAATTTAGTTGGCTCATTTGTGGCAAATTTTCATGTCTTCAAAAATCTTATTTGCCAACCGACTCGCCAACTTCACAGGAACAGCATTACCAACCATTTTGTATCCGTCAATGATATACTTATACTTGAAGATAAACTCATCCGGGAAAGTCTGAATTCTTGCACATTCCCTGATTGACAATCTGCGGTAAGGCTGAGGCGAATTCGGATCAAAAATGCGTTTGTCCTGGCTAACCAAAATCATTTTATTAGCTTGAGGATGGATAGGTGCGTGTCGGCCACTAGCCTGAATAGTAAAAGAAGGTTCCGACCAACTTCTCACTCGATTCCGCGACATATAAATGCTGGAAAATCCCAAATCTGCACATTCGTGATTCGGGACAGAATTATGATAATGATCTACTTTACCTTTAACTGCAATAGGTGCGATCGCCCTTAAGTCAAAAATCGCATCTTTCAAAGTCAAAACCTCATTCCCAGGTTCAGGAAACTCAAAGCCAAAACCCAGACTTTCCCGATAACCAACCACAATCACCCTTTGCCTATCCTGGGGAACCCCAAAATTTTTAGCATTCAACAACTTGAACGAAACCCGATAGCCAATTTGCTCGAATTGCGATAATATATAAGTGAAAGCATCCCGATTTCTCGGAGACAAAATGCCGCTGACATTCTCAGCCAAGAAAAACAAAGGCTGCTTGTCCCGCACAATTCTGATATAATCCCAAAAAAGTTGACCCCGACTGTCATCAATCCCGCGTTTCGCACCAGCCTCACTCCAACTTTGACAAGGAGGACCACCGATTATCCCGACACAATCAGGAACTTCATCAGAATTAATTTTGCGGATATCTCTGCGATCTAAAAGAGTGTCAGTATGGTTAAATTGATATGTATCCCAAATAGTGCGATCGTACTCATTAGCCCAAACCGGATTAAAGCCAGCCAGACGAAAACCCAAATCCAACCCACCACAACCAGCAAACAGAGAAATAATATTCATACTTATCAACATCCATCTTCCTTCTTCTTTCTTCCTTCCTTCGCGCCCTTCGCGCCTTCGCGGTTCGTAAAAAAATCCAAAAATCCTCAATGAATGCAAGTTCCCTCCTCCAATCTTACCAACACTTCGGCGTCCACCTCGGCCTCGAAAGAATCAAACAACTTCTCGAAAAACTAGACAACCCCCACCAAAAAGTCCCCATCATCCACATCGCCGGTACAAACGGCAAAGGTTCCGTTTGCGCCTACCTATCCTCAATATTAACCGAAGCAGGCTATCGAGTCGGGCGCTACACATCCCCGCACTTAATCGATTGGACAGAAAGAATTTGCATCAACCAAAAACCAATTTCCCCAACAGAATTGCAACAGTGTCTAGAAAGAGTTGTCAGCGCTGCTGAAAACGACACCGAAACTCCTACCCAATTTGAAATCATCACCGCCGCAGCTTGGCTGTATTTCGCCGAACAAAAAGCAGACATCGCCGTCATCGAAACTGGATTGGGAGGAAGACTTGACGCGACTAATGTTTGCGAAAATCCCCTGGTTAGCGTCATCACATCCATCAGCCTCGAACATTGGCAAATACTCGGCCCGACTGTCGCTGATATTGCTGGGGAAAAAGCGGGGATTCTCAAATCAAAATGTCCGGCAATTATCGGAGAATTGCCAGAATTTGCTAGAATAGTCATAGAGAAACGCATCCAAAAATTAGACTGTCCCGCAATTTGGGTAAAACCCGCCAGAGATTTAGGACAAGGATTAGCAGAATATCAGTTAAATCAAAATGGTGTTAAAGTAAGGTATGAATTGCCATTGTTGGGAAAAATTCAACTGATGAATTCGGCAATTGCGATCGCAACTATCCAAACTCTACAAAACCAAGGATGGAAAATATCCCAAACAGCCATCAAAAACGGTATAGCCAAAACCCAATGGCCAGGAAGACTCCAACAAACAACTTGGAAAAACCAGACAATATTAATAGATGGAGCTCACAACCCAGCCGCCGCCATTGCATTGCGTGAATATGTCGATAATTTTCACAACTACCAACCAATTAACTGGGTTGTCGGCATTATTGCTACAAAAGACTCCGATGATATATTAACAGCATTACTCAAAAAGGGCGATCGGCTTTATCTAGTACCCGTACCCGACCAAAATTCAACACCACCCGCAGAATTAGCCATTCTCGCCCAAAACATCTGTCCTGAATTAACACTCTGTCAAACATTCCCCGACTTAACAACAGCCTTAGACGATGCTGTTGCAGATGCCAATTTAACAGTCATTTGCGGTTCTCTGTATCTCATCGGTTATTTCCTGCAACAACAAGCCTCCCCTCTTCATTCAGCATCCATTTGCGGTTAGTAGGGTGCGTCAGAACCAAAACTCTTAATCATCGCCCTAGAAATCGGTCTGACGCACCCTACACACCTCTGCATCTGCGGTTAGTAGTTAGTAGGGTGCGTCAGAACCAAAACTTTCAATCATCGCCCTAGAAATCAGTCTGACGCACCCTACACACCTCTGCAACAAACATCCCATTAAAGTTAATTTTGCCAGATTCTTGGCTGTTTAAACACCAAACTGCTACATCTACAATTACTTAAATGTAAGTCGGTTTTGCCAATCAATAATCGACTTCATTTCACAATAATAAATAACACTATAGCAATCCTAAATCAGTCGCAAAATCGATCGAGGCCAGAATCATTGCACTGAGCATCTTGCTCGCGTATGATTTTGCAAATCATTTAGGATTGCTATATAGCCTTTCTCATAAAGATGAGGTACGATCGCACACTTATTCAGCAAGCCCTACATATGCAGCCATAACGAGTTACTACCAAGCTATCCTGATTGCAAGAGATGAAATGTTACGGGATTCTTCGGAAGTAAAAACTGTCTGGAATTAAAAATCTATTTTGAGGTTATCCAACCCATGAATGACCAACGCACCCAAGCTTACCTAAACCTGATTAATCAATTATTATCCTGTAATAAAGGCGATGAACCCCGAATTTTACAGGAAAATGAGGAATTATTAGATCAGGGATTGAGAGAGGAAATGATAGTAGTAGCGCAACAATTAGAGGAAGCAGGAAAGGAAAATGAGGTGAGATCGCTGATGAGTATAGCGCGACAGTTAGCGCAAGCATTAGGGTTATTGGATAACAACCCAACCGAAAGCAAAAGCACCCCTCAAGACTATGTAAATTTCTTGATGGAGACATTACAAAAGGTCTCAGAAAATGATAACCCTGAAGTGATTTATCCTTTCTGGGCGCAAAATCTTGATAAATTAGATGAAAATTTGATCCAAGTTTTAGATGAGTGGGCAAGAAATAGAATATCATCAGTTAATACAGAAGAAGCTACATCTATAGCGGGCGTTATTGTCAACATCAGTAATCTTATTCAACAATTTCCACTTGGTGATATTGGTATAAATAAAGAACTTGCCATTACTGGCTATAAAATTGCGCTAATTATTTTTACTTTTGAGTGTTTTCCAGAATATTGGGCAATGACACAGAATAATCTCGCTTCTGTTTACTCTGACAGAATCAGAGGCAATAAAGCTGATAATTTAGAAATTGCGATCACTTACTACCAAGAAGCATTGAAGGTTTATACTTTTGATGCTTTTCCAGAAGATTGGGCAATGATACAGAATAATCTCGCTGTTGCTTACTCTGACAGAATTAGAGGCAATAAAACAAAGAATCTTGAACAAGCAATCTCATCTTACTGTAAAGCATTGAAGGTTTATACTTTTGAGTGTTTTCCAGAAGATTGGGCAATGACACAGAATAATCTCGCTTCTGCTTACTTATACAGAATAAGAGGCAATAAAGCTGATAATTTAGAAAATGCGATCACTTACTACCAAGAAGCATTGAAAATCAGAACTTTTGACAATTTTCCTGTTCATTGGGCAGAAACACAAAATAATCTAGGGACTGTTTACAGTGAAAGAATCAGAGGCGATAAAGCTGATAATTTAGAAATGGCGATCACTTGTTATCATAATGCCTTGAAAGTGAGAACTTTTGATGCTTTTCCTGTTCATTGGGCAGAAACACAGAATAATATTGCTATAGCTTACCGTAACAGAATCAGAGGCGATAAAGCGGAGAATAGCGATCAGGCAATTACTTGCTACGAAGAAGCGCTGAAAGTTTATACTTTTGACGCATTTCCTCAAGATTGGGCTGAAATGCAGAATAATCTAGCTACTGCTTACTGCAACAGAATCAGAGGCGATAAAGCTGATAATTTAGAAATGGCGATCACATTATATACAGAAGCGTTGAAAGTAAGAAAATTTAAAGCATTTCCCCAAGATTGGGCAATGACACAGAATGATCTCGCTAACGCTTACTTATACAGAATCAGAGGCGATAAAGCTGATAATTTAGAAATGGCGATCGCATTATATATAGAAGCGTTGAAAGTAAGAAAATTTAAAGCATTTCCCCAAGATTGGGCAATGACACAGAATGATCTCGCTAACGCTTACTTATACAGAATCAGAGGCGATAAAGCTGATAATTTAGAAATGGCGATCGCATTATATATAGAAGCGTTGAAAGTAAGAAAATTTAAAGCATTTCCCCAAGATTGGGCAATGACACAAAACAATCTCGCTGCTGCTTACCAACAAAGAATCAGAGGCGATAAAGCTGATAATCTGGAAAAAGCGATCGCTTCTTATAGCAATGCTTTGGCAATCTACACTAAAGAAAATGATCCCCTCAATTGCTTACAAACTGCCCGTAATTTAGCGAATTTACACTACAGTGAAAAACAATGGCAACCTGCAACAAAAGCTTATAATCTTGCTATTGAAGCCGTCGAAAATGCTCGCTTAGAAGCATTAAACCCCCACAGTCGTCAAGAAGTTTTATCCAATGCTATTGGTGTTTTTAATCGCATTGTGAAAGCATATCTTAACCTTAATCAAACTGAGAAAGCTTTAGAATATATTGAACGCAGTAAAGGGCGTAACCTTGTAGAATTAATGACCCAGAAAAATCTACAACCTCAAGGCGTTAGTCAAGAAATTATTGATAAATTAAATGAATTAAAACAAAGAGCCGTTAATGAACAAATTCGCTTACAACATCAAAGCATTAATCAAAATTTGATGCGTAGTGACAACCTAACCCCCTACGTTCAAGATCACAGTTATCTGAAAGAATATCAACAAGAATTAGATATCTTTATTGAGAGAGAAATTAAACCTATTGATCCTCTTTTTAGCCTCACTCAAAAAGTTGATCCGATCCCATTTACAGACATTCAGGCTTTAACCGATGCTGAAACTTGTCTTTTACAGTGGTATATCACAGGCGAGAAAATATTAGCCTTTGTGGTATCTGCTAATGGAGATATTAAAGTTTGGCAATCTTCAGAAGACAAGAGAAAACAATTATTTGATGCAGCAATCAGGAATTATCTACAGCTTTACTACTCCGAAACAGGCAAAAAAGAATGGATTAATCAACTTTCTAGCCTCATCCAAACCTTTGCCGATATCCTACATATTAATGATATTCTTGCCCTCATTCCCGATACTTGTAAACGCTTAATTATTATTCCCCATTGGTTTTTACATATTTTACCCCTTCATGCCTTGCCCATCTCTAACTCCCACGTTTTGAAATTTGGGGCAGGAGCAAATGCTCAAGATTTACACGATTTATTCCCCAATGGCGTACAATACGCTCCCAGTTGCCAACTATTACGGATCGCCCAAAGTTTCCACCATTCCGACTTTCATAAACTGTTTGCCATCCAAAACCCAACCAAAGACTTACTTTACACCGACCTAGAAGTTAATATCGTCTCAAACTTCTTTACTGATACTGAAAGCCAAATTATTGCCAAAGATAATGCCACTAAAAACGCCATTATCTCTCACTTAAAAACCTCAAATAACCACTGCCATCACTTCTCCTGTCATGGAGAATTTAAACCCAATAATCCCCTTGAATCTGCCTTATTATTAGCTAATAAAGAACCCTTAACATTAGGCGAAATATTTGAACTTCGTCTCAATCAATGTCGCCTTGTCACCCTTTCCGCTTGTGAAACCGGATTAATAGATATCAACTCAATCAGCGATGAATATATCGGTTTACCCAGTGGTTTTCTGTTTGCCGGAAGTCCAAGCGTTGTCAGTAGTTTGTGGACAGTCAATGATTTATCAACTTCATTCTTGATGATTAAATTTTATGAGATTTTATTCAGTGTTAATCTCAACATTTCCGTAGCAGTTGCCTTAAAAGAAGCTCAAGATTGGTTGCAGAATTTAACCATTGAAAAATTAGACAAATTTCTGGAGCAATATCAACCGCAAATAGACAAATATCTTGCTCCACTGCGACCAGGACAGCGCAAAATATATCAAGAATCATTGGAAAAAATCAGACAACGCCAACCCCATCCATTTGCTAATCCCTACTACTGGGCAGGTTTTATAGCTACAGGGATTTAGTCAGTACAATCAGCACAAACCTTCTTCATTCCCAATTTAAAAGCACAAATACCGACCGCCGTTGCTACACCGGGAGGAATACCAGCCCCCATAGAAATAGGCTCTATTGCGGGTGCAATCATTCCTGATTCCAGAGCTTCTCTAACTTCCTCCTGACAGATAAACTTACGGCATTTTTCCAATAAATCACCGAGCGATCTATCAGCTTCAGTGCTGGTTTCTCGCATTAGTAACAATGGGATAGCATCTTCCAGATACCCCTCACATTCTTCTTCGATGACATCCAAAGCCGCGATCGCACTGGGATAACTAGCCAATTCAGTGCGAAACTTAGCAATTTCTTCGGGAGTTACTTTAGTTGATTCAATATCCATAGGTTTTCTTGTCACAAAAGCTGAGGTACACCTAAATTTATCAATTCCTATTTTCCTAGAAATGATGCTTTTAATCAAGAATGGAAAATCAAGGATAACTTGCGTTGTTTTATGCTCAATCAGCGTGTTGCCGGGGATTACGGGACTTTTACAAAAGTTCACACAGTATCGTTTACTTTTGTCCAACTACTTAGTTCAGGTAATATCAAGAGTTGGGCTTAAACGCTTTCCATATACACTGCTGAGTAATGTAGAGCGATCGCACCCTCCCACTTTCCAAATCAAAATATGTAGCAAACCCTTTGAGATTGCCCGTTGCCATCCGATACAGGTAATCCGCCACCTCAACCGCCACCCGGACATTCACGCGATCTGTATTTGTCCGGCTGCGGCATGATTTCCGCAATCCAAATACCACACGCGGGGGATTTCAGAACGGCTGTAGAATTGGTTTAACTCAAGAACCTGGTTAATAGCCGCTCTCCCGGCTGCCGTATCCACGCACCCCACCAGAATAGTCAGCTTGTCGTAGGCGTAGCGAATCAACTTCGGGTCAAATTCCTGCACGAAAGCCGTCGCGTCCACACCCCAAGCTATAGAGTATCGCAATGCTAGAGCCTGCGCCTTGGACAGTCCAATTTCCTTGTCGCAGAAAGCCTGCCTGCTGATGTTAGCTTCTTCAACTATATCGGGATCTGCGATCGCAAACTGCACCTTCTTCCCCGACTTGCCCAAACTCCGTGCCAGTCGTGCAATATGGTAAGACAGCCAAGAACCCGTTCCTCCCGCCCCAATTAGCCAAAAATCAATCGAATCAGCCTGTCTGACAATCAGAGGCGAAGCTTCCAGATAATCATAATTAAACATGGGGTAAATCTCCAATTGTTGTTTACAATTCGATAGAGTCATCTAACAAAGATGGCGCAACAGAACTGGAGTAGAATTTATCAATCAAATCGTCTTTTTCTCCGCCAAGTGTGACATCTACAATGAAACTAGGCAATTCAAATATCCAGTCAGCAGGAACGTGCCAGAATTGCCGATAAACTCCCACGCGGCAAATAATTTCAGTGACGATCGTAATCGTAGGGTGCGTCGCTGAAAATTTGGTGATGATTTGAAGCTATTCGATGCGACGCACCCTACATTTAAAAGCAGATTTATGCTTATATGACGGCACGGATTCCCATTATTTAATAATACGTCAAGATGCCAAAAAAAGCAAGGGGCGATCGCCAAAAATATCCCGCCCCAGCTTCAATTAAAAACTACTTTTGATCCCAAGCGACAGCCGCATCAGCCACAGCCTGCTCTACCGATTTCTCCCCCAACATTGCCGCCTGCAAATTGTCATAAATCGCCTTTTGCAACTTCTTAACATCCTTCAGAGGCGGAATCAACAACTCAGCCGAAGTCAAGCCAGAAGCACTGACAATCCGAGCCCGATCGCCCGCCGTTGCATCAGCAGCTACACTCTTAAAATAACCATCCCCCAAAGCCTCAACCGTAGAAGGCAAAACATTAGCAGCCTTAGCAAAAGCCAACTGATTCTGAGAATTAGTCACAAACAAGGCAAATTTGACCGCATCATCAGGACGCTTACTGTCGCGAGGGACGACCAAATTCATCACCGCAACAGTCTTCTTGCCACTTTCACCGGTGATTTGAGGTGCAACAGCCGAAACCGCGCCTATACTAGGAGCATTCTCGGCGATCGCCTTCAAAAACTGAGGCCCAGAAGCTAACAAAGCTGTATCCCCAGATTGATAAAGCTCGATCGCCCGACGATGGCCCTGAACCAAAACATCCTTTGGTAAAAACCCGCCCTTGTACAAATCAACCCAATACCCAAAAGCAGCTTTGCCTTTATCAGTATTAAAAGCCGCCTTACCTTGAGCATCAACCAAAGTAACACCCATCTGCACCAAAGATTGCAAAACTTCTCCCGAATCTTCCGGTACAAAAGTTACAAAAAAAGCAAACTTGCCAGTCTTTTCCTTCACCTGTTTCGCAACTTGAGCTAACTCTGCATAGGTAGCAGGAGGTTTAGTAATTCCCGCTTTTTTAAACAAATCGGTATTGTAAATTGTCACCCCAGTTGTGAGATACCAAGGAATGCCAAAAGTTTTACCATCGAGGACACCAGCTTTCCAGATATTCGGCAAATAAGTCGATCGCACTTTTTCCGAAATCCGCGAGTCCAAATCCAGCCAAGCATTGCGCCCAGCCAACAGCGAAGCAAAATCAGGATTTAGGTTGACCACATCCGGCGCAGTTTTCGCCGAAACAGCCCCCAAAATCTTGCTTTCCATCGCCGACCAAGGCACGTCTACCCAACGCACGTTCACCGCCGGATTTTCCTTTTCAAAATTGGCGATCGTCTGATTGAAATATTCAGTAAACTGAGGTTGTAGCTGCATAGTCCAGAATTCGATGACCGCCGAATTCTGTGTCGGGGAATTAACAGCAGGTTTGCCGCAACTCACCACCGCAGACAACAGCAGCCCCACTAGCCCAAAAATAGTAAATAGTTGCCAAGATTTGCGTTTCATTGTTGACTGTTAACTGTTAACTGTTGACTGTTTCATTCTCAAGAAAACGATGATTTTGTAGGGGTAGTGCCCCCGTGCATAGGTGTCAACTTAAGCTTAAACCCAGTCAGAGACTGCTGTTTGAATATTAAACCTAGATCCCCCCCTAGCCCCCCTTAAGAAGGGGGGGACAAGAGTCTTCTCAAAGTCCCCCTTCTTAAGGGGGATTTAGGGGGATCTGGACTTAGGTAAAAACGAGATTTATCAAGGCTTTCAGGCTTAAGTTGACACCTGTGTGCCCCCGTGCCTACCCTCCCCGTCCACTCGACTCGATCGTTCCGATGCTACCGGAAACGATATGAGAGTCCCATTTTGCTGAAGAATTGACCGATTGTCGATCGAGCGAGTTTAAATTTGTTGACATTCGCACCAGAATAGCTATTCTCAGGTAGATTGGATAGCATCAAACAGACATCTCCCATAATTCTTGTGGAACAGGCATCTTGCCTGTTCTTGACCAGCTTTTTGGGAGAGGTCAAACCAGTTAAAGAAAATATCAATTACCAGCAACCCAATCATATGGTTAATTTTTTCAAAAATTTAATTTCCCCACGCAAGCCAGGAATCGGCATCGAAATAGCCTCAGACCGGATCAACGTCATCCAACTCGAAAAGAAAGCTCAGGCATTAAAAATAGCCACCCTAGCCTCAATAGAAGTACCAGAAGACATGGTGCAAGAGGGACAAATAGTCGATCCGCCAGGAATGGCAGAACTGATCCGTTCAGTCCTCGCCGACAACAAAATCAAAGCCAAGCACGTAGCCACAGCCATTCCCGGACGCGAAGCCGTCATCCGTCTCATTCCAGTCCCCTCAGAACTCAACAACGAAGAACTGCGGCAATACATGAACTCAGAAGCAGGGTTGTACTTACCCTTCCCCAGAGAAGACGCCGATGTAGACTATCAAAAAATGGGGCTATTTGTCGATGACGACGGCGTAGAAAAAGTGCAAGTTGTGCTAGTAGCTACCCGCAAAGAAGTCACCGACACCTACCTCGAAACCTTCAAAGAAGCCGGACTGATTATAGACGTGCTGGAAGTGACCAGCTTTGCCCTGATCCGCACCCTCAAAGACCAACTGCAACAATTCTCCTCCCAAGAAGCCGCCGTCTTGACAGACATCGAATTTGACAGTACCGAGTTAGCTATAGTGGTGGACGGCATACCTCAGTTCAACCGTACCATCCCGATCGGCACTTACCAAATCCAGACCGCCCTCAACGAAGCCATGAATCTGCCACCAACCAGAGACACCAGCGAACTACAAAGCATGACCTTACCCGTCACAGATACAATTGGTCTATCAGGGAATCCAAATCCCGGCACAAATGCGATCATGAAAGTATTGGGAGAACTCGCAGACGAACTGCGTCGCTCAGTAGACTTTTATCTCAACCAGAGCGAAGAACTAGAAGTAGCACAACTCCTGTTAGCAGGGCCGGGAGCTGCGATCGGCAAACTAGACGAATTTTTCATGCAAAGATTAAGCTTGCCAGCTTCTCAAGTCGATCCCATCCAAACTCTCGGACTCGAAGTTGGCGAAGACATTACCCTAGAACAGCGAGCAGGTTTAGGAGTAGCTTTAGGTTTAGGACTAAGGGAGGTTATGTGAACAAACCATTAAAATCTCAAATTTAAAATCTCAAATCGAGTAAAGCCATGTACAGCCTAGATATTAACTTTCTCAGAGACCGTCCCGAATACAAACAGGACGAACCAGCCAAAGTTTCCACTAAAAAGGGTTCGGGCTCCGTCAAAGACCAACTTCCCTTAATTGGCGCGCTGATATTTGCCCTCGGCATCAACGTCGTGGTAATGGGGGCTTGGTGGTGGTCAACTAACGAAAATAACAAGTTGACTACAGTACAAACAACCCTTGACCAAGAAGTTACCAAATTAAACACTGAAGCAAGTGCCGTCAAAGCCATCAACACCGAAACCGACAAAGTTACCGCTGAGTATCAAGCTTTAGCAGGAGTATTCGACCAAATTAAACCTTGGTCGGCAATGCTGCAAGATTTGAGTAGCCGTACTCCGGCGGGAGTGAAAATTGCCAAAATCGAGCAAATCGACCCCAGCCCGTCTCCCATAGCAGCACCTCCACCTCCACCTCCGCCCACCCCCGCAGCCACAGCGAGTCCGTCCCCAGGGGCGAGTCCGTCTCCACCAGCTAGCCCTACCCCGGCGGCAGTTCCTACCCCAGTCGCCCCACCCCAGGCTGCAAAGATAGTAATTTCTGGAGTAGCCAGTACCTTCGATCAAGTTAACGACTTTATGCTGCTGGTTCAGCGTTCTCCTTTTTTCCTCAACACTGATACCAGACTGGTCGCAGCCACCTTAAAAGATAACCCTGCACAGGTACAAGTGCGTAACCAAAGCGCCCTAGGGACTGTAGAAATTCCCAAACTGCGGCAGGTCGTGGAATATAAAATTGAAACTAGCCTTAGCCCCACTGTTGCTTCCGAGTTGCTTCCAGAGTTGCGAAGTAAGCAGGCAGATGGACTGGCAATACGGATAGAAACACTTCAAGAAAAAGGAGTGCTAGAAACACCAAAAGGTGAACAAAAAGGAGAAGTGAAGAAACTATGACATATAGTCAAGTCGAAGAACAAGTAGAAGAGTCGTCAGGTCAGGAATTATTCGGGATTAAGCTGACTCCCCAAGTCCAAGCAATCGCCATCGCTGTTGTCGGGCTGGGAATTGCCGGTGGCATCGGCTACCAGTTTGTGCTGCCAGAAATACAGAAAACCGCCGAAATTCAGCAAAAAATTAGCGAGGCTAAAACAACGCAACTGAGTTTGCAAACTCAAATTAAAAAAAAGGCAGAAGCAGAAGCCAAGCAAGAACAAGCAAAACAGCGTCGTGCCGATGTGACGGCAATGTTTGCCAGCGACGCCGGGGCCACCACACTGTTGCTGGATATGACTCAACTGGTTAACAGAATCAACATGGGTGTGGAAGGGGATCAGGGCAAAGCTAAACTCACAAAATTTGAGCCAGATATTTTGCCAGCACCGACAGCCGCCACCGCAGCACCTGTAGACCCTGATATTCTGAAAGATACGTCTTTCGGAGCGTCTCTGGCTGGCAAACTCCGACGCAAAAAATATAAGGTAGAGTTTGAAGGCAATTTTGCTCAAACTCGCAGCTTTATGCGTAACTTGGAGTTGATGCAGTCGTTGTTGGTAGTGAGGAATTTGAAGTCTGAATTGGCGGAGGCAAGTCAAACGATAGAAGTTGATTTTTTGAAAGGGAAAATAGTCCCCGTTCAGCAACAGCAAACAAAACTTAAAACGGCTTTTGATTTGCACGCATTGCTTCCGTTAAAACAAGAGGAAAAATTGCCTAGTCCTAGTCCGAGTGCCGGGGCAACTCCTGTTGCTAAATAAGTCGATCTACAAAAACAGAATACAAGTAAGCTGTTACGCATTTAAAATAGTATTGTAGGGTGCGTCAGCCCACAGCCTTTCCCTTGCCGATGAAAGCGATCAAGCTGACGCACCCTACAGGCCTAAATAAGTCGATCTAAAAAAACAGAATACAAATATCTCTGACTTTCTAAAGAAGTTTCGGAGATAACAGACAATAATTAATCTAGTTTATTTGAGGAGTGAACGTGAAACAGCATCTACGATTAACTGGAGGACTTCTGAGCACTGTTGCCGGAGTTCTGGTAGCGCAAGCCCCCGTTTGGGCGGTGCCGACTCAAGTCACAGGAGTGCAAGTAAGTCAAGTCAATAATGGGGTAAATATTGTCCTGGCGACTGAAAAGGGCGATCGCCCGCAAGTCTTCGCAATCAATAATGGCAATACTTACCAAGCCACAATCATCAATACCCAGCTCCGTTTGCCCCAAGGCAAGGCATTCCGGCAAGAAAACCCCGCTCCAGGCATTTCTTCAGTAGAAGTCACCCCGGTAGACGCTAACAGCATCCGGGTGATGGTGACAGGCACTAACGGCGTTCCCAGCGGACAAATCCTTCAAGGACAAGGCAGTGGCATTGTCCTCAGCGTGTCAAGACAGGGCGGCACACCGCAGTCTACTCAAGCTGCACTGCCGGGCTCACCAAGACTGAACCAAACAGCACCGCCGCCACCAGGCCTGCCCCTGAGCCAAACTGCTCCAGTGCCAGCTCCCCAAATCCGCACGGCGCAAAACCCGAACGTGATGTTGCCAAATCCTGAAATTACGATCACTAGGAACGATCGCCCACCACTCCCCAGCGAGATTCAATCTCAGGCAAATCAGGCCCCGCCTTTCCAACCGCGCGCCGTGGCTCCACCTCTAGGAGATATCTCCGTTTCTAATATCGCTCCAGGGGCGGGAAATATCGAGCTGAGTTCGGGAGAACGTATCCCTCGGTTAGTCCTACGTGATGCCCCAGTTCGTGACGTGTTGGCTTTGCTGGCTCGTGCTGCGAGCTTGAATATTGCTTTTACAGGCGGTGGGGCATCAGCTCAACCTGGTCAGCCAGCAGCGGCAGCGGGTGCAGCAGGAGGTTCGGATGAAGGGCCGAAGATTTCTTTGGATATCGAAAATGAGTCGGTGCAAGATGTCTTTAATTACGTGCTTCGCCTCAGTGGGCTGCAAGCTAACCGGGTGGGACGGACGATTTTTGTTGGGGCTAATTTGCCGATCGACTCCCGGAATATTATCGTTCGGACTCTGCGACTGAATCAAGTTCGGTCTACGGACGCAGCTAACTTTTTGAGCGCTCAAGGTGCCGAAACTCAACTGCCAATTACTCGCGTGACTATTCAAACCGTTGGCCAAGGAAATGCGGCGCGGGATGTGGAAATTCGGGAACCGGATATTAAGGCGATCGGCGCTAAGGATGGTAATGGGCCACTATTGTTGAGAGGACTGTCGGTGCTGGCAGATTCTCGGCTTAATTCGATCACTTTGGTGGGAGATCCGCGCAAGGTTGATCTCGCCGTAGGTTTCTTGACGCAGCTAGATTTGCGTCGCCGTCAAGTGGCTGTCAACGTCAAGGTGATCGATATCAACTTGTTGGGAGACAACAGGAGTAATAGCAGTTTCTCTTTCGGAATTAATAATAATTTCTTCGTGAATGACGGTGGATCGGCAAGTCTCAATTTTGGTGGTTTGCAGCCAGCTACCGGAGGTGATGTCGCTAACGGTAGTCGAACGACTCCGCCGATCGTCCCCAACCCCTTCTCAGGTATCGATCCTGTCTACGATGCGAACGGCAGGATTACGGTACCACTTACAGGTCAAGGTGTCAACGGTCCCGGCAAAGGTGTGTTCCTCCGCCCGACAGCCCCAATTACTAATGACCCCAGGCGAGTTGCAATTACCGATTACGAGCCTGGATCGGCGACCACTTCGGGAACTGCAACTTTCGGCTTGTTCCCGCTGTTACAGTATCCGAAGCGGTTCCTGTCGGCGTTGCAGGCAAGTATTACCACCCAGAACGCTAAAATTCTGACAGATCCAACTCTAGTTGTCCAAGAAGGGGAAACGGCGAATGTGAATATCACCGACGAGGTGATTAGTAACGTCACGTCGCAAACACAGACTACCGGGAATACAAGTACCACAACGGTAACGGTCATCAAAGACAAGTCCGGTTTGCAGTTGGGGGTGGCGATCGATCGGGTGGATGATAATGGTTTTGTTTCCCTGCGGGTAAACCCAGTGATCAGGGTAGTGGGTCCGGCTCAAGCGCTGGTCAACACTGGTCAGAATAGCAATACTATCAGTCTGCTTTCTGAGAGATCTTTGCAATCGGGACTAATTCGCCTGCGGGACGGTCAGACTTTGATTATTTCGGGGATTATCAGCGACCAAGAAAAGGTGACAGCGAAAAAGATTCCGATTTTAGGAGATTTGCCGATTATCGGTTCGCTGTTCAGGAACACTACTAAGAGCAACCAGCGGGCGGAAGTGATTGTATTGCTGACACCGCAGATTTTGGATGATAGCGATCGATCGAACTTTGGCTACCAAAACAATATCGGTCCCGATGCGCGTCAACTGTTGCAGCGGAGTCAGCCCGTCCAGCCGAGGCAGTAGTCATTAGTCATTAGTCATTAGTCATTAGTCAGTAGACGGTTGACTGTTGACCGTTCACTGTTGACGGTTGCCCAAGGAGTGTCAATTTAAGGTACAACCCTTAGTCCGGCAAGGGTTGAAACCCCTGCCTCAAAGCGAAAGTCCTCTCAAGAGGACTGAAGAACTAATTAGTCCTCTTGAGAGCTTTCCACGGCGGATCACCCGTTATGGATGAAAAAACTCTCTCTCCCCCTCTCCCTTTCTCCCTCTCTCCCCC
>NZ_NXIB02000078.1 GCF_002412335.2 Tychonema bourrellyi FEM_GT703 | reverse complement strand
GCCCCTCCCCCTGGCACTTCCAGTGCCGCTGCCCCTGCCACTGCCGCTGCCCCTGCCACTGCCGCTGCCCCTGCCACTAACGCTGCCTCCAGACCTTGGTGGATAGTGACAATAAAGAAAACTGCAAGTATTATCAAGGTGATCGCACCGGGAATGATAGTATATTCCTTAATATTTTCAGAAATGAACAAATTAGCTACAATAACACCAGCAAATGCTGAGAAAACTCCTATGTAGGGCGATAAAACTAATGAAAAGGTTACTAATCCAAATGCCCAGCGGCGTTGCATTCCCGCTTTAGCTTTGCTGAAGTTCGCTCCTATCAGAATGGCATTGTTAAAATTAGCCCCTCGGATATCTGCGTAGGAGAAGTTTGCACCCGTGAGGTTTTGATCTTTAAAATTGCGACCTCGGAGATTTTGACCAGAAAAGTCTTGAGGCATATTTTATCGATGAGAATCAAAGAAATTATTATACAGGAGAAACCGGGTTTCTGGCAAAAGGTTTGATTTCAATCGAGAGATAACATGAGAAACCCGGTTTCTGGGCACCTGTGTGATCCAAAAGAAACCGGGTTTCTTAACAAACTTTTGATTTGAACCGAGAGATCACATGATAAACCCGGTTTCTGGGCTGCTATTCTTAAGAACGAGAACGACTTAAAGCAGCGCGAAGATCACTCGCTTGCAACTCCTTTAATGGTACTTGGCGCGGATCAACTCGATGGTGTACGCTACCACAAACAGGACATTCTTCCCGCCGTTGCGCGGTCAACCAAACACTCTGATAAGCATACTGTCCGGGGGTATCTCCAAACACACCTGGATAAAACCAATAATTAGGAACCATCGACAGCGTGAGATAATTTAATCCCCCATCGATCGCCGGATTCAAGAAACCTTTAAGCTTCGCCTCAGCATCCTCCGGTAACAGCAACGACAGCGCCATTTTCACCGCCACACTGGTAACGTGTTGAATATCCGCCCCGATCGCCACTTCACCCATCACCCGACCATTATTCCCATAATCCCCATCCGCACTCACCCGTCCCAAATTCGCTTCCGCTTGGTGGCGATTAGCCGTCGCACAAAGATAACA
Organism: Tychonema bourrellyi FEM_GT703; assembly: GCF_002412335.2. Lineage (GTDB taxonomy): Bacteria > Cyanobacteriota > Cyanobacteriia > Cyanobacteriales > Microcoleaceae > Microcoleus > Microcoleus bourrellyi. Next base: position 16,847 of record NZ_NXIB02000078.1, on the reverse strand, counting down.
AGGAGTGAGATCGCGAAGACTCACAATTACCTCACCTCCTTCCGCACCTTTGTATAATCCGACAAACAAAGCAGGTTTGCCGTGAAAATAAGCAAAACGGTTGAGAATGCGCTGGGCGGCGGGGTCATCGGTAGTCGCAATAATCAAGTCCGCTGCTTGTACCAAAGCATCGAAAGCCGTAACCTCATAGTCAGACAAGCTTTTAGGCTGTACCGTCAATTCCAACAACGGGTTAATATGCAGCAGTCGCCGCGCCAAGGCTTCCACCTTCAGACGACCCAAATCGGTAAAATCGTAAGTAGTGCGACAGAGATTCGCCACTTCAACGGTTTCGGGATCGATGAGAGTGAGAGCACCAACACCGCTGCGAACCAATTGTTCCGCAAAGTAGGAACCCACAGAACCCGTCCCCGCAATCAACACCCGCTTGGTGCTGAGATGCTGGCTGAGAATCCCTTGACTGCGCGCAAACAATCCTTGCTGGATTTCGGCTGCGGCAATTTTGGGGTCAACGCCCGAATAGCAACCACTCCAGCCAGCCAAACGTGCGCGATCGCCGTCGGCTGCGATCGGGGACTTTCCCAAAGGGCCATACACCTTCTGGTAGGGGCCAGAACCCGTAATCATACCCTGAACAGCGGTTAACAAACGCTCTGCTGGTGGCGTTTCCAGCGACCAATCTAACTTGATTTCCTCCGTGTTGCCCCCAAATGGTGTTAGCATCAGCAGAGGCGGCGTGACGGGATAAGACTCGCTGAACAGAAACAGCAATTCCAAACCACCGTTGAGAATAACGCGACCGGCTGGTATCGCCTGTCCTTCAATCTCAGCCACAAAGATTTCTGGCGGTTGAGTGCTACCAAAAGTCTGGCAAAGTCGCTGTAAATCAGGTTGTAGGGGTATGCGTTTGGGTGTAGCCGTCGGTGAAAGTGTTTGCAGCATCCGGGGTAAATCGCGATCGCGCACTGACCTAACTGATAGCGTTTCCACTCGCAAATAATTGCGATCGCGGGAAGCAACATAACAGGAAATTTTACCTTGTGCGATCGGCAATTCGTGTTCGCGCAATTGCCCCCCGTAACGCTGTAAAGTCACAATGGGAGCCACAAAGTAGGGAATGTGAGGGTTAAGATTCAACCCTTCTAACATCGCAGTTTCATCGGGGCCGGAAGGACGGTCTAAGCCGCCGGGGTGGGAGTGGATAACGCCTTTAAACTCCACTTTTTCCATGAGTTCTAGCTGCTGTACCCGCTGAGTTAATTGGGGCGATGGGAGGTAGCTGGCCCCACTGGTGCGGGCTTGTTCGTCTAGGAGAAAGTGAGTGATAATTGGCTGACCCACAGGCCCTAGAATCGCCCCGCCGCGTTCGGGAGGATGGTTGGCGATATCCCGTTCGATTTGGCGCAAAACTTCCTCGGAGATGTATAGCATCATGGTTTTCAGTTGATAGTAGGTAAAGTTTGGAAACCCAGAAACCGGGTTTTTTGCGAAATATTCGATCGCAGCCCGCAGATTTGGTCAAAAACCCGGTTTCTTTGGTCGGAGTGGGTCGGTTGCGATCGCCCTTTTAGACGTTGTTGATAGAAAAGGGGAATAGCCCTGTACGGAGGTAACTGCTGAAACCTGTTGCCCAGAGAACAGATTTGGCATAAGCTTGCTCTAAAGTGGGCAAACCTCCAGCATCGCCGAAGCACACCCGACCGTCTTGGAATAAGTGAGAATCGTGTTGGTTAAATTTACCGGCAACTTCTGGGAACAACACCATCACTTGATATAAGCTACCGTCGCTGTAAGCGAACATAGTATATTGGTCGCCTAGTTCGCTGATAATGCCGTAAACCCAGCCAGTAACGCCACTGATGAACATTTCCTGAGTGTTATTGGGGAGTTTTTGAGCTACAATCTGGCGATCGGCTGTGAGATTAGCCGCAAAGGTTTTCAGGGGAACGCGGGAGACTTGGCGTTCTGTACCGGGTTGGGGCCGGAGGATGATGTTACCTTCGGAGTCTACAAAGACACTGCGATCGGTTGAGTTGGGTAAGTCTGTGCCGCTTTGCTGGTTGCTGAGTACGCGGTTTCGGACTTCGTTGAGATCGACTGGCTGAGTCATAAGTACCTCTGGGTGGGTTGCTATTGTTTAGTCGTGCAGGGTTGTGAGTTTTATGCAGCGTTAGCCTGGAATTTTTGCAGGTGGTTTTGTGGCTATTTGCTGTTTATCCCTGTTGTTGCTTTATCGATGGGGAGGGAGAGGTTTATGCGGATGGGGGGAATTTTTTGGGGAGTGCGATCGGTTTGAGTCGATATGTATAATGCAGGAATTACGGACTCCGACTAAAGAAACCGGGTTTTTGACTGAATCTGTGGACTGCAAAGATGGTAAAATCTGGATTCAAAGGGATAGAACGGAAGCAGGAATAGGGAATGAGTTAGTAGCTGCGGGCGTTCCCAAAGAAGATATTGTTTTAGCGTTTAAAGCTCCTTATGTGCGTCAATTCACTGAATTTGCAGTGGGGTAAATAGTCATTGCTAGGCAACCAAGAGGGAATTGAGGTACGTAAAGATGCGGTCAAGTTCCCCTATGGCATTGAGTTCTGCCTCTTCTTCTAGGGTCAGCGAACCTGTTTTGTTTTTTTCTAGCAGGTCTTCGATTTGAAAAATGCTTTAAAATTAGACATCTCCGAGAATTTCATTCATATCGATATCTATACCGAAAAATTCTATATGTCCATCTCGGTTTAAATGAACACCATCTTGGTATTTTTTGTGCCATTCAGCATTTACAGGATTCCAAATGTTGATATCAAATACTTCTGATTTAACAATTTGATCTCTATCAACAAAAAACTCAAACTGAAGGCGAAGATGGCAAGACATAGTTGCACATACCATAATATGAAAGCGTTCAACATCCCCAGGAGGAATCTTTCGTGATATCGGGTATATTCGCTCGTGAGAGCCTTTTTTTGGATCTATAATTATGGCATTAGTAACATAACTATTACACTCCCCATCATAATCATGATCAAAACCCATAAAACATTTCAGGTCATAAAAACCTGTTGGTGTCAGCGCAATATCATTTATTAAGATTTCTTTTTCACCTGTAGATATGGTGTTTTTTTCATCTTTGAAACTCAATTTTATACGCAAAGTGTTTAATTTAATTCCATAAGTTAATCTTCTGTCAACTAAAAATTTCTCTGGCGATTCGTCAAATGGCGAAAACCCCGGTGATTCTATGCCAATAGTTTTAAACTCTTTACTTATTGCTTCAAAATTCTTAGTTTCAGCCATTTCTTTGCTCAACCTAAAAAATGTCTGACTCTTTCCACTATCAATAGTGCCTCGATACTGACGTACTGACTCTGAAAATAATCGGTTAATAATCGGTTCATCAATTTGAATTTCACAATCACGCATCGATCCCCAACCGTTATTAATTATTTCAACTTCTAAAGCACCGTTTTTAACACAATAACTAAAATCTGGTATTGGTGTAAAATCAATCTTAGCCTGAATAACATTAACAGCAAATTGCCATAAAAAAGCTGTAGCATTACCAGTATTCTGAAATTTGCAATCAATTGTTGGGAATGAATAAAAATAATTCTCGTCTACATTTTCAATCTCAATACTGAACAAACTATCTTCTTCTAAGTTTTCTTTTTGTTGATGGCGAATTATTTTCCTTCCTCTCTCTATACTTTGTTCATAGGGGCTATCATGGGGATCAAGTGATGCGTCAATCAATGTTACATCAGAAGATTTAGATTTGTTGTTACGACTTATTAATAAACCTCTACGTATGTAGAATGGTAGTGGCAGTGGCAGTGGCAGTGGCAGTGGTAGTGGCAGTGGCAGTAGCCTTGCTACACCCAATTGAACAGCCTTTGCTACAACGTTTATTAAGTTACGAGTACGATCGCGCAAATCATTCCAAGTTAGTACCACTTCCGCACGACTCTGACAAATCAATGGCAACCAAGACGCACAGGGAAACTGACTTTCCCAACCTTGCAATCTTTCCCGCGCTTCCTTAACCGCTAAATAAAAAGACTGACCCCCCGAAAAAGAACGCAGAAAATACTTTAAAAATTCCTGTGCCACTTTGTCAGGAACAGGTTCTCGCATGATAATCATTTGAGGGAGATTCAAATCAGCTAAATCTTGAGCCAACCCCAAACCATCACAAGAGTTAAAAATAGCCAGTTGCAAACCTTTTTCGATCGCTTTTTTTAACGCATACCTTAAGTCAGGAATAGTTAAACTCTCAGTCTGATTAATATAAATAATTCCTGTCTCTCCTTCCGTGCGGCTATGTCCCGCAAAAAATAGAATATCCCAAGACTGTTCCCAAAGTTGATCGTTGAGTGCTTGTCGGTTTGGTTTAACTAAAAACTCAACTTTAGCACCCGGAATAGAATTTAAAATTTTTCGATCTTCTTCAACATTAATCCCCTCATCATCGCCCAAAATTGCCAAAATATTAACTTGATTATTAGCAACTTTGGCTGATGTTACTTGTCTAAAAATGGGCGCACTGACACTAATTTCAGCTTTAGGGTAACGTTTCAATATATCCCAAAGATGCCAGGGAAGTTGCCGTAGCTGTATATTTGAAGTTTGGATAATCAACCGCACTTCATCATTTTCTTTTAAATGGGCAACTAATTCTTCCCTAACATGACTAAATTGCTGCGATTTGAGCCATTGATTAAAATTTTGGCTCAAATTCTCAGCTTTGGCATTAACATCACCAATTGAAAAGTTAGTAGTTTGTGCTACTTTTGCCTCTAATTTTCTAACCTTTACCCCAATAAAGCCATAATAAGTTACCTTCCAACTGGTGTAAGACTCAACCAGTTCCGGGTTTGGCGGTAAAGATCCAATTTCCTGAATAGTCGCAGGTTTCCCCTCGTCCCCTAGTTGTAACGTTACCGGAAAACCTGCTTTGTCCAAGTCTCCCTCTGCAAAAGTCAGCACCACTAACTTTCCCACTGCTTTCTCCTGGTTAGATTAGATCACAAAATCTTCCACAATACTAGCATCTCCTAAAGCCACCTTAACACTAAACCGCTCCCCAGGCTCCCCGCGAAACTCCAACTGAATCCAATTATCAGCAAGGCGAGATTTTGCTTCCAAAAACACACCACCCGCATCATCCAACACAATCAATTCCACATCTGGCGGTAAATAAGTTTTACCCCCACCCGGATGCACCTGTAACAAAATGTTGCATTTATTCTCTGATTCTTTAGTGAAATGCACAATTAGCGCTACAGGATGACCCGCCAATTGGATACCCAAGTCAATCACTCGTCCCCGACTAATTCCCGGAGTACGCTCTTCATTATCCCCCGATCGCGCTCCACTTCTAGCAAAAGTTGCCATGAGTATCTCCTTGAGAGTTTGCTTGGTTTGCTATATCTTTGTCGTAACGAGTTAGGGAGTTTATGCAGTTTAGCTGGAAAATTGTTTTTGTGGAGGTGGGGATGGTGCGATCGCGCTGCGCTGAATATCCGAGCGAATATGTCGATATTTTTTTTCACAAGACATACAAATTTTCTTCAAATTCATCTGAGAATCTGATAGAAACTGGGTGAGGTTCATTCAGCATCGATCCTCTCCCATAACTCAGAAATTGGTCTAGTTTGTCCTGATTTAGCTTCCTTTAATGCTCGCCGGAGACTCGCTTTTACTTCTTCAATGGGAGTATCATCAGGATCTGTTTCAACTTCCTCAGTTACTAAGGAAAATCATCAAGAATCTCTTGGTAAGTCATTCCTGATGCCAGATAAGACAACACATCGTAAACTGTAATTCGCATTCCACGAATGCAAGGTTTACCACTTCGCTTACCTGGTTCGATTGTAATCCGTTCGTGATAGTTCATGGTAAATCTTCCGTTGGTGGTGGTGAAGGGCGATCGGGATTAAGTGATTTTGGAGCAAAAGTTAATAACGCAAGCGCAGTCAAGAATGAAAGTGCTATCAATCCTACAATTAAGTAAATTCTGATAGAAAGATTTGTCCAAACACTTCGATTATAAATCTTTGTCGTTGAAGGTATCTGTGTGGTTGAAGGAGAAGCTAATACTGTTCTACGCAAGCTCGTCAAATCCTGTAGCACTTCTGTCGCTGACTCATATCTTTCCCTAAAGTTGGAACGCACCATTTTATCTAAAATTCTCGCTAGTTTAGGGCTAACTTGTGCTTGGGTACGCCAATTAATTTCACCTGTAGCAGGGTCTTCTGGTAGGTTATAAGGGTAAACTCCTGTGAGTGCTTGGATACCAATCATTCCTAGTCCATAGATATCGCTATTCATTCTTGGTTGACCTCTCATCTGCTCAGGTGCGAAGTAACCTTGTGTGCCAATTGCTATAGTCATAGGCTGATTTTCTGTATTAGCAGCTAGATTTGTAATTTCTTTTGCCACACCAAAGTCAATTATAACTAACTTGCCATCTGGCTTACGTCTAATTAAATTTGATGGCTTAATATCGCGGTGAATTACATTATGCTGATGTACAAATTCTAGTACATTTAATACATCTCGCAAAAGCTCAATAACGTAGCTTTCACTCATTTGTTTTCCTGGTATAATTTCTTGGCTCAAATCCTCACCATCAATAAACTCCTGAACTAGATAAAATTCTTGATTTTCCTCAAAGTGAGCAAAGAGTCTAGGTATCTGATCGTGTTCTCCTAATTGATATAAAATTTTTGCTTCAGTATCAAATAATCGCCTGGCTATCTGTAAAATTTCTGGGCTGGAACTGGCAGGTTTAAGTTTCTTAATAACACAATTGGGATTACCTGGTAGATGCAAATCCTCAGCTAAATAAGTTTCACCAAACCCTCCTTGTCCTAATATCTTTATGATTTGATAATGTCCCGCTAATACGCTTCCAGGAGCGATTATTCCAACATTCCTGGGAGCAATAATCTTATTACCTTGTTGGCTGGCACTCCATACAGGAGGTGGTTCTACAGGTAGGGATGAATTACCATTTCCTGTCTCTTGCTCTTTCAAAGTAATACCACAGTGAATGCAAAAACGGTTGCCAACAGGATTTTGATGACCGTGACTACAAGTAATCAAAAAACCAGAACCCTTATTCACAACAGTTGAGGGTGGCTGTTGACCCTGATAAGGATTACCAACATTAGTAGGCAACCACAATATCTGACTCTGATCTCCCACTTCTGGAACTTCATAGATTGGATTTGCCTGATTGGAATTTACTCCTGTTGCAATCCGACGAAAATCTTGCCCAGTTAACGGTAATTCAGCCGGATTCTGGAAAACTATTGGCAACCAAGTAACCCCTGGAAATTTTGGCTCCAAAGAATGTATCTTTTCTCTGGCTCGTCGCACAGCAAGACAGACCGATCTTTCCCCAACAAATGCCTCCAGAAAACGCTGCAAAAACTTCTGGGCAACTACATCCGGTATAGGTTCGCGCATCACAATAATTTGCGGAATGTGCAAATCAGCTAATTCCCGCGCTATGCCCAAACCATCACAAGAATTGAAAATTGCTAACTGTAAACCGCCCTCCACAGCTTGTCTCAAAGCAGGTTTTAAATCATCAATTGTAATTGCCTCATCTTGATTCAGTTCGATTAGCCCTCTTGTCGAATTATCCTCACTTGAACTATGACCGGCAAAGAAAAATAAATCAGGGCTTTTTTCTTCAAGCTGCTCATATAACTCCTCTAATGAAGGCTCAACCATACGAATAAGTTCGGCATCCGATAAATGCTGTTTGAGCAATTCCCAGTCTTTCTCAGTATTAATTTTAGTAGTATTTCCAAAAGCTTCTGTTTTTCCAAAGACTGCTAATATTCGTGTTTTCTCTCTAGTATTTACTCTTTGCTTTTTTTGCACTGGGAGACTCAAAGCTACTTCAGCGCGACGGTAATGCTGAAAAAAATCATTCCAGAGATGCCAAGGCAACCTCTGTAACTCTGGAATTTTAGTTTTAATAATGACTCTAATTTCCTCCGAATCATCCTTCAGATTTCGCGATATACTTTTTGAAATCGAGTGCATTTCTGGAGATTCCAGCCAGTTATTTAGGCTTAATTTCAGTTTTTGGCTCGCAGTTTTAGCTTCTGATATCCTTGAAGAAGGCGTATAACCTGTACCACTAATTCGAGAAGACCTCAAGCTCGATACTATACTGCTATAAGGTTTTTGCCAATCTTCATAGTGTTTGAGCAACTGGGGGGCTGAGGGAAGTTTGCCATCCGCCTCTGCGAAGCGGTAATCGCCGTCATTGGCAATTTCCAGAAATACCGGAAAACCATTCTCAAAATCACCATCTACTATATTGAGAACAACCAATTTGCCCATTGCAACCCCCTTTATATAGAAATTAAATGATAAAATCCTCTGTAATACTAGCTGTTCCCAACTCTACCTTGAGCCTGAACTGCTCTCCCGGTTCACCCTCAATATCTAATTGCATCCAAGGATCGGCATTGTTGGCTTGGACTTCGCAAATAGTTTTGCCAAATGTATCCAACGCAACACTTTTTAGCCCAAGGGGTAAAGATGTCTTGTGAAGAGGATACAATTGTAGCTTAATTTGCCTTTCCTGAGAAGCTCCTAGCGTCACAGAAACGACCAAGGCAAGATAAATGCTTGTTGGTTCTATTGGAAACTCAATTGATTTAGCTCGTATAACTCCCTCAAAACTACCGCTACGCCTACTTTCCAAAGGTAGTAAGCTTTTTGTCTCTAAAATTTCTGTCACTACCTGCCAATCAGCTTCAGTGATGTTCTCAAGCCATTGACCTAAATTCACAAGTTTTTCACTAGGTAGAATAAGCGGTTCTTGCATCAATGCAGTCTTTGTGGTGTCCCTCTGTTCTCTAAATGTGTTAGAGAAATTTTCTCTTGGTATTACTTGTTTATCTTGAACCTCACTCTTACTTTGCTCTGTACCCACAAGCTCCCGCCAACTCACCGGCTCCTCAGCAGGATTCTGACAAATCACCGGCAACCAAGTCGCACAAGGAAATTCACGCTGCACGCTTTCCAACCTTTCCCGCGCATCCCGCACCGCTAAATACAAAGATTCACCACGAGCAAACCCCTCAAGAAAATACTTCAAAAACTCTTGAGCCACCATATCGGGCACTGGTTCTCGCATGACAATTACTTGCGGCATATTCAAATCAGCTAACTGCTTGGCAATACCCAACCCATCACAAGAGTTAAAAATTGCTAACTTTAACCCCCTCGCTATTGCCTTTCTAAAAGTTAACTTTAAATCCCCAATTTCTAAACTTTTACCATCTTTAATAAAAAGCTTTCCCGTAGTAGCATCAGGTTCACTAATACTGTGACCAGCAAAAAACAAAATATCCCATCCCCGCGAATCCCAAATCGCCTCAAAAACCTCTTTTTTTTCCGGTTCCCTAACAAAAACAATTTCTGCCTCTGGTAACTTTTCTTCTAACTCACCCTGATCCCTTTTTAAATTAATTCCCGTACTATCACCGATAATTGCCAAAATTCTCACCTTATTTCTGGTTTTAGGTGAGTTTATTCGCTGACAAACAGGAGAACTCAAAGCTACTTCGGCCTTCAAGTAATCATCAAAAAACTTCCACAAATGCCAAGGTAAGCGCCGCAAGTGGGAGTCTTCAGTTTGAATGATTACTCGCACTTCTTCATCTCGCCTAACGTTCATCAGTAAACCCTCCATTACAGGGAAAAACTCAGGTGATTTAAGCCAATTATTAAGCTGCTGTTTTAAAGCATTACTGTCTACTTCTAAATCGCTCCTAGAAAAATTTTTTATCTGTGCTAACGGCGAGTCAATTCTCACTCTTGACCCCATTTGACGATATCTTAACTGCCAAGTAATATATAGCTCTGGAATCTGCGGTGCCGATGGCAATTTCCCGATAAATGCTCCTAACAAACGCTGGTTATCATCCCGAATTTCCAGCCTAACTTGCTGAAAACCCTGCTGGCAATCACCCGCTATAAAACTCAAGACAACTATTTTACCCATTCCCCTAAACCCTTAGATATAATTCAACAAACAATTCATCTTAAAATTCACAAAATAAGTGACATTAACTCAATAATTATTAGCGATATTCAACAATTATTTTTTTTTCACCCTCCCTTCATCCACTTCCAAGACAAATAGCCCGCCGTATCATCCACTAATCTTAGCAGACTCCGGCGGGTTTAAAATTAATTTCAAAAATTTTTGCGATCGCACTAAAAATTTATGCGAACTTCCCGTAACTGTCGATCGCGCTCCACAGTCAACAGCATTGTATCAGGGCCGCCGTCCAAAAACCTCAGCAACTGGTCAATTTGTCGCAACCGGCTGCCGTTAACTGCCACCAGCCGATCGCCCCGTCTCAATCCCGCCACCGCCGCCACAGAACCCCTTTCCACCGACTCTATAGATAAATTAGAGCGATCGATATTCACCCCCAAACGTCTCGGAGAACCTGTCTCGGACGAATTTGTTTCCGGGGAACTTCTTCTAGCAATTACCTGTTGGATAAACCGTTGCGCCACGGGTGCGGAAGTTGCAAAGCCAATCCCCGAATTACTGCGGCCGTCAGGACTCAAAATCGCCTTATTTACCCCAATTAATTGACCTTGAGAATTCAGCAACGGGCCGCCAGAATTCCCCGGATTTAAGTTCGCATCCGTTTGCAAATCTCCATTACGCCCAATGCGACTGAGAATTCCCGTTGTGAGAGTTCCCGACAGCCCAAAAGGACTGCCAATGGCGTACACCCGTTGACCTACTTGAATCCCTGAAGTTTCAGCTACAGGAATCACCGGAAAGCGATCGTTTGTTTCCAATTGAATCAAAGCTAGATCGTTAGCGACATCTGTTGCTAGCACTCGCCCCCGATAGCGATTACCATTACTGTTAACAACTGCCACTGCACCCTGTCTCGCACCCCGAACAACGTGTTCGTTTGTGAGCACTAAACCGTCGGCACGCACCACACTTCCCGAACCAGAACTACCGCCAGCATTAATCGTCACAAATGCGGGCAGTGCCCTTTGATAAACTTGAATTCCCACTTGTTCCGAATCCCCACGAATAGCAGGTTGAGGGGAAGTTTGGCGGTTTTGAGCGAGGATGGGTTCAGCAGGAGAAATGGCGATGGGTAGAGGCATCGCAGCTTCTAGTTTATTGCAAGCAATATTGGCGATCGCCACCAGGGAAATCATCGGAAAAATGATGACAGATTGGAGTTTCATAGTATTAATTAAAAGCTACAAATTAACCAAGCAAAAGTCTAATGACTATTTCAATATTAAGGTGTTTTGTTCATTACTCCCTGAGCGGAGTCGAAGGGAGCAATGAACAAAGCTACTTGGCGGTTGCTATATAGCAATCCTAAATCATTTGCGTAATTATTGTAGGGGCTCTTGGCCCCGTGGTTGCCCTGATAGATAAGGGGTAGGCACGCACCATCCACTACCCCTACAAATTTTGCGAATCATTTAGGATTGCTATAGTTTATAGTGCGAATTTTAAATCGAGAAATCTGTGGACGAAAGTTCGCACTACAAACCTTTTTAAATCGCACAACCGGCCCGGCGAATTCTATTCAAACCGCCGCAAGCATCTCGATCGCCACGGCTGCATTCACCAGCAAGCTGCATAATTACCGACATCGGCGGGCAGCCTCCACCGTTGCGATTCATCGGAAACATTTGGTCGAGCATGATACCACCTTCGACAAACATTCCATTGCCACCACCAAAGGAAATGGGAATCACACCGGTGGCCGCCCCAGTACCGCAAGTTGTCGGCTGAATCGTTAAATCTGCCCCTCGATTGGAGGTTCGCCGGAAGGAATTCTGGAGGGTGCTGTTGGGGATACAAATGTTCATTGTTTGACCGCTAAAGCCCACACCTCCCATGCCGCCGTGCATCCGCACCTGCCCGCAAGACATAGAGTCGCCAACTCTCAGTTGGGCTTTGGCTGCGGTTGTTGAGAGGGTTAAAATAGCTGCAAGGAAGACGAAGCCAGAGAGGGGCTGGAAGCTGAACGGGGCTGGTGTTTGGCTATTTGAACGGGCGACCATTTTTGGCACTCCTTCCATCGATTGTGAATGTTGCTTACATTTCTTGATCGCGTAAAGAATGACAAATTATGCGTCCTAAATCGCGAAATTGTCCGTAACACTCAAATCACCGAACACTACCTTAATGCTGAAAGGCTCTCCTGCTTCCCCTCTAAACTCCAATTGAATCCAATTATCCGCACTTCGAGATTGCGCTTCTAAAAACACCTCTCCAGATTCATCAAGGATAATCAATTGTACTCCCTGTGGTAAATAAGTTTCTTCTTCCGTGCTCGGATACAATCTGACAAGTATATCCCGTCTCCCATCACTTTCTAACTGACAATTGATAATCAATACAAGAGGATGTCCTGGTAATGGGATTTCTTTCACCTTACTCACGCTTCGCGTTGGCGTTTCAGCGTCAGCGCTGCGGGAACGAGGTGCGCTGGCAAATCTAAAAATTAGATTCCCTTCTTGGTTACTTAAAAATAATTCAAGAGGCTGCCAATGGTATTGAGAATCTTCAGGATTTTGCAACCATTCACTGAGATTTATTAAACCGGATTGAGATTGGGATAGGGGAACAATAACAGGTTGTTCAATGTGCTTTATTTTTGAACTACTTTCATAGAATAAAGACACGGTATCAAACAATTGATCTGAGTCGTAATCTACAAATGTTTCATCTAATAAAGACTCGGAATCAACCAATTGATCTAAGTTTTTATCTCCCCATACTTCATCTAATAAAGAATCGGAATTAACCAATTGATCTGAGCTGTCATCTCCCCATATTTCATCTAACTTTTCTAGCAACTCTTCAGCTAAATCTTGCAGTTCTGTTTGTTGTGAATCATCAAACTCTTCTCGATCTGTAACAGGTATGCTACCTCTGAAAGAAACGCCTTTTGTTGTTGGTAAATAACTCGCTAAAAACTCCCCGCCGGCATACCGTCGCTCGTATTTGTTATAGGTCCGATAGATGCGTTCTAATTGAGTGATAATCTCTGAAATTGACTGAATTGCTAATCTGTCTCTAACCTTAATTGCTACCTCTTCGTTTGGTAAAAAAAAATGTGCTGATTCCAAGCGATCGATATAATCAATCAATGTTTCTATGGGTTGAAGATTGGCAATTTCTATTTCTTCAAGCGGTGCTTGTGGGTCAATTGTTGGATAAAATCCTAACAATTGCACCTCGTTTAACTGTTCTTGGAATTGCACCCCAATATAGGCAATTCTATCCTCTGTCACTTCTGGAGGTAGAGAAATAACTGTTTGTCCAGGTAAAACCGGACGACATTCAAGTTTACCTAAATTGGGAATTACTAAATCTGCTACGTCTTGGAAACATCGAACAACAGAATGCCAACTGTCGCCTGCGTTCAAATCAGTTTCAATTCCCAGCCAGTCTAAAAAACTGCGAACGCCTAAAATAGCAAGAGTATTTAAGTAAACTTGCTCACCTTTCTCAACTGTATCTTGTTGTACAGAGAATTTCCGCGCAGTTTCATGGTTTTCTCTGCTTAAAGCCATTGTCAAAGAATTGGTTTGTATAGTATCCATAAGATTCTCCTTTTAGTCCTCGTATCCTAATTCTATCGCAATTTTTCTAAGTAAAGGAAGGCAGAATTTTTGCCATCGAGTGTACACTGTTTGTTCGGGAACTGGTTTTTCGGGAGTAGTTAACTCCTTAGCAAGTTGCCTGGGGTTAAGAGGCGGTTCTTCAAGCAGTAGTTTTTGACTTAAAAGTTGGCAGTCAAGATTGGAATTATTACGCGGGTGACAGTTTCTCAGTCTCATTTCTGGGTCTTCTTCAATATAGCACTTCATTTGTCTAGCAAGAGAACGACGTTCTCGTTCCAGAATCAGCTTGATGCCAGATAGAGTTAAATCATCGGCTAGGGTTTCTTCAATTGTTAAGCTGTCTTCTCCTCCAATGGTCTCGCTCGTACTAACAGGTGCGCGTTGCTTGTCTCGCCGACGTTTCACATCTTGGCAATCGCGCTTAAGAATCATCATTACCCACTTAATAAAGGATGCCCGAACATTAGCAGCCTCAGAAGAATTCTGATAGTTAACAGCTTCCAAATTTAAGCGATACATTGGAGAAAACTTATTAATATTGCGCTTAACATCCCTTTCTGTCATCGGGAGAGCTTCATCATAATAGGGCATCCAACCTTGACCAAGATATCTCTTAACTTCCGGCAATTGGTCGATCGCGAATGCTAGTGCCTCTGCCTTTTTAGGATCGTGCAAGGCTTCTCGGATCAGTTGACATAACGACGCATCATCCATAGGGGCGTGAATCAGAGCAAAAAAGGGATGCTCTCAATTATACCCGGAAAGTACCCCCCCACCAAGACCAGAAACCGGGTTTCTCTGAAAAATAGTCGGCTGGAAACTAGATATCTACGCAGAAACCCGGTTTCTTTAACCTTAAGCCGCGTCGCCCAAGTCGCCCCCAAAATCCTCATGTGTTTGCCCGTTTGGTATCTTTACACTAACCGAGGAGAGATAAACTGTGAGAAATGGAGATATTTTGGGTAGTGACAGGGCGATCGGTTGGGTGGGGGCGGGTTTATTAAGATTATTCGTGGGTGACAAGTATCTTGGCGAACCCGCCCCTACAGGCCCTATAATAGCTATTAACTCAAACCAGAACAGATAAAACCAGCCCAATAGAAAGGCTTAGCAAACGGAAAAGCTTCCAGACAAAGGCTGGGTAATACTTTCTTAATCTGATTCCTCATCCTAATATCAATTATTGTTAACCGATCAACCTCCGCTTCCCATTTGCGATAACCATCCGTATTTTTAGCTTGTTGTTTTAGCTGCGCCTCAGCTTCCAAATACACAGTATCTAATTGCTTTAATTGCTGTTTCAGATAAGTATTCAAATCGGACTGATATTGATCGGCGAGGGTTTTTCCCGTCATGGTGCGGAGTTCGATTTGCGCTTTTCTCAAGGCTTCAGGACGATTTAAACCTTGTCGCCGATTCTGATAGTAAAAAATGCAAAATAAAGCTGTGGCTAAATCATCAACGGACCACAATGTACTGACAACACTCCGCGCCCCGGCACATAAAAATCCTGTGGATAATGATAAAATATCATCACTAACACCCGCCACACCGAGGTTAGTTTCGCAACAGGAAAGGAAGACATCGGAGAGATTGGGAAGTCGAAAACCGGGACTCATTATTTGACCTAAAGTAATCTTCCCATCAGCAAGAAGTAGGCAGGATTCTAAGGGACTATCGAGGCAAGATTTGGCGTGATGGCTGGAGTGTAAGACTTGCACTTGTTTCGCCAGTTGGCGATAATTGCTGACAGTAGCTTGGCTGCGACCTTTTAAGCGTAGGTTTTCGGGAATGTTGTAGAATTGCGCGATTTGTTCGCATTCAAATTGGGCGTTTGGTAGCGTATCATCGGCATTTTCTACAGTGCCGTAATTAATCTCAGAAAGGGGCGGACGTTGTTGGCAATATTGCAAGATTTGGCTACTGGGAACATAACGAATGCGGAATTTATCGCCTAAGTATTCGGTTGAGATTGTTTCACTTTCCGGTGGAATACTTATATTAGTGATAGTATTCTTTTTTTCCAGGCGGGTGGAAATTTTGATAGCTTCGCGGATGATTCCTGATGGCTGGTTTTCCGGTGGCTGGGAGTTGTTCTGATTGGGAACAGTTAAAGGTAAGGCGGCAAAGGGGATTTGATGCCAATATAGGTGGGGGATGATAATCAGTTCCTCAATATCCTTGAGATAGGTTTGCACTAAGGTTTTGAGTTGCAGTTTTTCGGATATTTGCTGCAAGAAATCCGAGATTTTTGCTTGCCAAATGCCGTCTTTTTTGTTAGAATAGGGAGTTAGCCACTCGTCATCAACTAAAGCGCGTAAAGTTTGATAGCCAAAGCCGGTGCAAGTGTACAGTTTGGGTTTTTTGTGCTTGTAGATGATGAAAATGTGGGTGTCGTTGTCAGTGGTGAAGAAATTGATAATGGCGGTTTTTGGTTGTTCGATGAGTTGCTGGATGGTGCGAAAATCTAGCGGGGTTACTTGAATTTCTCCGGCCAAAACAGGGTCTAATCGGCGCATTTGTTCCCAGATTTGTTGTTTTTGCGCTTCCAAAGTTTTGAGGGTGGCGGTGGCGGCTTCTACAGCGTCGCGAGTCAGGGCAAAACTGCGTTTATCTGTTGGTTGTTGGCTAGAGTTGGTGTCACCTTGGAGGGGTTTACGTCCGGTATCAATTAGGGCTTGGATGTTGTCGTATTGTTGCAAATATTCCTGAACTTGGCTCGGAATTTCACCGCCCGCGTAGAGGTCGTTACTTGCCATTAAGTCTACCAGACGTTTGGAACTTGAACGGTCTACATATTCTATGGCTTTGTTCAGGTTGCCGCTATTGATGTAGGCTTGAATGATGTTTTCGTAAACGTCTATTGAATCAGCGATAATCTGTTGACGACTGGCATCGGTGGTTGACCAACTGCGGCTTTTTTCCACAGCAAGAATGGCTGCTGCGTAGCCCTCAATGGCAATCTTCCACAAGCCTTCTTTGAAGGCAAGATTACCGAGGTTTCTGCCCGATTGTAGACAATCTAGTGGTAGAGTTGTGGGAGTCCGAAATTCTAAGGCTAACCGATAACAACGAATTGCCTCATCTAGATTCTCGGCTTTGTTGCCGGTGATTTTGTATAAGTAGGCACTTGCCAGATTATTTTGAGTCATTGCCCAATCTTGGGGAAAATCGGCACGGGTTCT